>CAZEMI010000020.1:0-19865 GCA_964513235.1 uncultured Acidobacterium sp. | reverse complement strand
GCCTGGCCGCTCTTGCTGTGCACGGCCGGCCATACGTCCGGCAGGAGGATCTGGCTGACAACGTGGACCGCGTTCGCTATGTGAGGACCGCGGTCACCGTGCAGTAATCTGTAAGGCATCATGAGCCGCGCGCCCCACTGGCTGGCCCTTCTCGCGGCGCTGCCAGACAGCGCCGTTCCGACGCGGAAACCCGTGGCGTCCCCGGAGTTGATCGCCACCGGCAAGGCCGACGCGATCGCCGGTTGGGACAGCATCATGATCGACCTGTCGGCCGGCCTCGCCGGTCTCCGCCACGTGCAGCTCACGCTCGATGCCGATGGCAAGCTGCTGAGCGCGGGCGACAACGTCCTGTTCCATCGCACCGAGAACCGCGCCGGCCGCCTCGTGACGATCTACGACCAGGAGAGCCTCGGCGGGCGCTACGCCGACGATGGATCGTTTCACGGCACCCGGTGGGTCACGCACACCGAACAGGACCACGAGGACCCCGATGGTGAACCGGCCATCACGTCCACGCCATCGGAGCCTTCCCACGAGGACATCATGGCGCTCAACGTGCTCGTTGCGGAGGTCCTGAGACGTGCGCCAAAATCGGCATCATGACCATTCGCCTGATGCCTGCCGGCCTGGTCTTCTGATGGTCGGCGCGTGACGCATTACGAGGTGGTGACAAGGTGATGGCGAAACAGAGCACGCCGAAGGCGCAGGTCGCGTCATACATAGCGGCGCTGCCACCGGACGCGAGAAAAGCATTGAAGCAGGTTCGCGCCGCCATCCGCGCCGCGGCGCCGCGGGCGGCAGAGGCCTTCAGCTACCGCATTCCGGGGTTCCGGATCGACGACCAGCCGCTGGTCTGGTACGCCGCGTTCAAGAATCACTACAGCATGTATCCCATCGGCGCCGCGATCACGCGATCGCTCGCGAGAGACGTCGAGGGCTACGAAACCTCAAAGGGCACCATCCGGTTCCCCCTCGGTGAGAAAGTGCCGGTGGCGCTGGTCAGGAAGCTCGTCAAGGCGCGCATCGCTGAGGTGCGGCAACGAGGCAAATGACTTCACCGGTCGTGCGGCGCGTGCACGAAGTGGATGAAGCGATGGTCGGCGCATTGGCCGATGTGCTCCAAGACTGTGTTGACGGGGGCGCCTCGGTCAGCTTCATGCTCCCGCTCACGCGCGAGCGCGCCACGGCCTTCTGGCGCAAGGTGGCCGACGGCGTTCGGGCCGGACAACGGGCGCTGATCGTCGCTGCAGACGATCGTGGCCTGTGCGGCACGGTGCAACTGATCTTCGATCTCCCGGAGAACCAGCCGCATCGTGCCGATCTGGCGAAGATGCTCGTCCACCGCCGCGCGCGCCGGCAGGGCCTTGGCGCCGCGCTGATGCAGGCCGCCGAAGCCACCGCGCGCGACTGCGGCAAGACGCTGCTCGTGCTCGACGCGGTCACCGATGGGGATGCCGCGCGCCTTTACGCGCGCCTCGGCTGGGTGCGGGTCGGCGACATTCCGAATTTCGCGCTGTTCCCGCAAGGCGGTTACTGCAGCACCACGGTCTTCTATCGCAATCTCGCGGACTCGCAGCCTCGCTAGCTATGTGGCTTGCACTGCGCGCGTTGTTCTGGACGCTGGTGCTGCCGGGGGTGTTCGGTTTCTACGTCCCGTGGCGGTACTTCGGTCTGCGGGAGGTCCGCATCGACGTCTCCAACCCTCGCCAGTGGCTCGGCATGTTGTGCATCGCCGCCGGCACGATCCTGCTGTTCGCCTGCATCTGGGAATTTGCCAAACGGGGCAGGGGCACGTTGTCGCCGGCCGATCCGCCGCGCCATCTCGTGGTCAGCGGCCTCTACCGTTTCGTCCGCAATCCCATGTATCTCAGCGTCACGTTAGTCGTGTTGGGGGAGGTGCTCCTCACGTCGTCGCGACCGTTGCTGGCCTACTGGGTGGTCTGGTTCACCATCGTCAATCTGTTCGTAATGGGCTACGAGGAACCGACGCTGCGCGGCCAGTTCGGGGACGAGTACGAGCGCTACCGCCGTCATGTCGGGCGCTGGCTGCCGCGGCTCACGCCCTGGCACGCATGACTTCCTTGACGTTCGAAACCGATCGATGCGAGTTGCGGCCTGTGTCACCCGACGACACGACCGAGCTGCACCGGTTGTGGACCAGTCCCGGTGTCCGCCGGTTCCTGTGGGACGACGAGATCATTTCGATCGAGCGGGCGGCGGAGGCCGTGTCGACGAGCCTGGAGTTGTTCGAACGGCACCGCTTCGGCCTGTGGGCGGTGCGGCTGAAAGGATCCATGCAGATCTGCGGCTTCACCGGCGTCTGGCCGTTTCGCGACCCTCCCGAGTTCGAGCTGCTTTACGGCGTGGCCGAGCCGTTGTGGGGGCAGGGTTATGCGGTGGAAACGTCGCGGGCCATCCTGACCTATTGCTACGATACCCTCGACATGAGCGTGGTCCGCGCCAGCATCGACGCCCCGCACGCGGCGTCGGCGCGCGTGCTGGAAAAGCTTGCCTTCACCCGTGTCAGGCACGGCACGGTCGGTGGATCGGAACACATCTTCTTCGAGCGCGTCCGCCTTCGCGGGGACGTTACGGCGGGACAAGCTCGACCCTGAGGAACACCATGCCGTTCAAGAGCAAGGCGCAACGCCGCAAGTTTGCCGAGCTGCTCGTCACCGGCAAGATCAGTCCTGAAGCCTACGAGGAGTGGAATCGCGAAACGGGCGGCCAGCATTTGCCGGAGCGCGTGACGAAGAAGGCGAAGAAGGCGAAGAAACGCAGAACCGCCAGGCGCAAGGCCGGGACGGCGAAGAAGACGGCGCGCCGGCCGAAGAAGCGATGACCACCTACATTGGCCTCCTGCGCGCGATCAACCTCGGCGCCTACAACAAGATCAAGATGGCCGGTCTTCGCCAGTTGCTCGTCGACCTCGGGCTCGAGGATCCGAAGACGCTGCTGCTGAGCGGCAACGTCGTGTTTGGCTCGGCGTCGCAGCCCACGGCCAGGCTCGAACGGCTGCTGCAGGACGCCACCGCCAAGCATCTTGGCGTGACCACCGAATATTTCGTGCGGACGGCGACAGAGTGGACCGCCATCGTGGCCGCCAATCCTTTTCGAGCTGAAGCGAAGCGGGACCCGGGTCGTCTCGTGGTGATGTGCCTGAAGGCCGCGCCGCCGGCGGCCGCGGTGAAGGCGTTGCAGTCGGCGATCAGAGGCCGCGAGGTGGTGAAGGCGAAAGGGCCGCAGGCCTATTTCGTGTATCCCGATGGCATGGGCCGATCGAAGTTGACCATCACGCTGATCGAAAGGATGTTGGGCACGCGCGGCACCGCGCGCAACTGGAATACCGTGATGAAGCTCAGTGCGCTCGCCGGATCCTGAACCGCGATGGCCAAGTCCAAGTCCGCAACCGTCCGCCGCGGTCCCTTCAAGACCGTGCTCCGCCGCATCCGCGGCAAAGGTGGATGGACCTACGTGACGATCCCGAAAAAGATCGCGCCGCCGATCACGCGGGCCTGGGCGCGCACGCCCGTGCGGGCCAGCATCGACGGCGTGGAATGGGACACCAGCATCTGGCGGGCGAAAACCGGCGAAGGGTTCCTGCCGATTCCAAAACGGATTCGCGGCATCAAGGAAGAAGGGGCGAAGGTCGCCATCGCGTTTTCCTTCGAGAACGACTAACGCGGGCTGGATCGCGTGTAAGCTCTGAGGCCGGTGCGCCCATGAAGAAGCTGGCTATCGTCGCCATCGTGTTGCTCGCGCTGCTCGGTTCGTTCAGCGCGATCACCCGTACCATGGTGGTCGTCAGCGTGCTCCGTGGGGCACCGGCCGATGAGTTGTCGCCCGAGGATCGCGCCAATCTTCAGGCGCTGGCCGCCGCCGTGGGCGCGGCTGCCTCGAGCCAGCGATATCGCGAGATGGAAGAAGACACGCGCCTGGCATCCGCCAGGTACAACGCCCTACCGTATGCGACGTTAGTTCATGTGGTGCCGGGGATGCTGTTCCTGTTGCTCGCCCCGCTGCAATTGGTGCCTCGCTTTCGCTCACGGCGCCCGCGCATCCACCGGCGCCTGGGCTATGTCCTGCTGGCATTCGCGATCCCGTTTGCCGTAACCGGCTTCTATCTCTCGGTCCGCGATCCGCTGTTCGGCATCGTCGGTGCCTCGGCTTCAGGACTGGCCGCCGTATGGTTTGCGTACTGCGGCGTGCGTGCCTATGCAGCCATTCGCCGCAACGACATCGACGCTCACCGGGCCTGGATGCTGCGCGCGCTGGCCATCGCGTACGGCATTGCCGTCATCCGCGCGCTCGATCTGATGGTGTTCGCTGTGGTGCCAGTGCGGCCGAGGGTGCTTGGTGGTCCGTCGTTCTGGGTTGGATTCCTGCTGTCGGCATTGGCTGCGGAGTGGTGGATCCGGCGCACCTCGAAACCACCGGAGCGGGCGTTGAAATGGGCGAGTTAACTAGCTGCCTGAACTGCGGCGCGCCGCTCCACGGACCGTTTTGTTCGGTATGCGGTCAACGCGCTGTGCCGCCCAATCCCACGGTGCACGAGCTGGCCGCCGACGCCTGGCACGAGTTGTCGGGCTACGACGGCCGCGTCATGTCGACGATCCGCGGCCTGGTGCGGCCCGGCTTCCTGACCCGTGAGTATCTCGAAGGACGCCGCGCGCATTATCTGCCGCCGGTGCGCGTCTATTTGATCGTCAGCGTGGTCTATTTCCTGGTCGCCGCCTCCGCGCCCAACATCGATTCACGCCGTTCGGCGAACGATCTGACCGGACCCGGCGGCATCAGCATCTCGGTGGACGAGCCGGCCGGCGGCCCGGAGCTGTCGGACCAGGATCGTGAGGCGATGCGTGAGGACCTCGAGTCCGCACCATGGTTCGTCCGGCCGATGGTGCGGGCGATGCAGGACCCGGCGGGGTTCCAAGCCCGCATTTTCACGATCCTGCCGCGCCTGTTCTTTGCCTTGCTGCCGATTTTCGCGGCGATCGTCACCGCGTTTTATCGCAAGCGGACGTTCCCAACCTCGCTGGTCTTTGCTGTTCACGTCCACGCGTTTGCGTTCGTCGTCTTCACGTGTTCGGAGGCCGCCAAGCACACCCGCTCCGAAGTCTTCGCGGGTGCCGTCGCGGCCGTCGCCGCTGTCGCATTTGCCGTGTATGTCCTCAGGGCGCTGCGCGCCGTGTTCGGCGGGCGGTGGGGCATGACCGTGGCGAAGGCGCTCGGCATCGGGTTCGTCTACATGGTCGTCTACGTGCCGGCCATCATCCTCGCCGTGCTCTGGGCCTCATGGACGTAAAGGAGACCGTATGCCACAGCGTTTGTCACGCGCGGTTGTTGCTGCGGTTGATGCCGCGAAGATCATCGGCATCAAGGCCGGCGACAGGTCGGATCACCAGTTCACCGGCGTGTGGCCAGTGGTAGTTGGCGGCCGGGTCTACGCACGATCGTGGACGCTGAAGAAAGACGGTTGGTATCGCACGTTCCTGGAAGATCGGCTCGGTGTTCTCCAGGTCGGCGATCGCAAGATCCGCGTTCGCGCGGTTCCCTCTCGCAGCGGTCGTGTGCGCGATGCAGTGGAAGACGCCTACGCCGCCAAATACAACACCACCGCCTCGCAGAAATATGTCCGCGGCTTTCGCACGGCGCGGCGTCGTGAAGCCACCATGGAGTTCGTGGCGAGGTGAAGGCTGACTGTTGACTGTTGTCATGCGAGAATCCCCAACGGGGGACACGCTTATGAGACCGTTGGTCGCAATGGCCATCGCGGTGGCCACGATGCTGCCGCTCGCCGCGCAACCCGCGCATGTACTCACGTTCGACCACAAGGTGGCGGTGAAATCCACCGTGCCCTCCCTCGCCGGACAAACCGTCAATCTCTACGTGCGCGAGCGCGTTAGCGCGTCGACCAAGGTCGATGCGATGGCCGCCGATCGCGTGGTCCTGTTCGTGCACGGCGCCGGCACTCCCGCGGAAGTGGCGTTCGACGTGCCGCACAGCGATTACAGCTGGATGGCGTATCTCGCCAACGCCGGCTTCGACGTGTTCGCCATGGACACCACCGGTTACGGCCGATCGGTGCGTCCGGCGGAGATGAACGACCCCTGCAACTTGTCCAAGGAACAGCAGGCGCAGTTTGTGCCCGCACTGATTCCGGCGGTGTGCGACGCGACATACCCCGGCCAGCTGACCAACCTCGGCTCCGACTGGAACGACATCGATGCGGTCGTCGATCACATTCGCAAGCTGCGAAAAGTCGAGAAGGTCAGCATGGTCGCGTGGTCGCTCGGCGGACCGCGTGCCGGCGGCTACGCGGCGCAGCACCCGGAGAAGGTTCAACGGCTCGTCCTGTTAGCGCCTGCCTACAACCGCGGCGCCGCCGCGGCGCCGCCCGCGCTGCCCAACGCCGGCGTCGTGTTCAACACGCAGTCGCGGCAGGCGTTCGATGCGAATTGGGACCGGCAGCTCGGGTGTCCGAACCAGTTCGATCCCGCGGTGCGGGAGGTGGTCTGGAAGGACATGATCGCGTCGGATCCGGTCGGCGCGAAATGGGGGAGCGGCGTGCGGCGCGCGCCGTCCACCACCACGTGGGGATGGAACGCCTCGATGATCGGCCGCACGAAAATCCCGACGCTGCTCATCGCGGCGGCACTGGATCGGCAAGTTCCCGCGGAGCGCGTGAAGGCGGCCTACGACGACCTCGGTGCGTCCGACAAGGTCCTGATCGATCTTGGCTGCTCGTCGCACAACGCCATGTGGGAATCGAATCACCTCCTGATGTTTGCGGCGTCACGTGAATGGCTCACCAAGGGCACAGAGGTTCTATTGGTTTCAGTTCGAGTCGTTACTGCCCGCCGCGACGGGCGCCTACGATTACTCGAAAGACACCTTCGTGCAGTTCGCGGGCCTCGACTGGCGTGCGCAGGTGCGTCGCTACACGTCGCTGCCCGAGCCCGATGGCGATCAGGTGGCACTCTACAAACTGTTTACGGCGCGTGGATGGCGGCAGCCGCTGCCGGCTCTTCGGGCACGACTGGTCTACGTTCCGGCCGAAGACCGCCGCCAGGAACTGATGATCATTTACGCGGAAGCCACAGCGTCGGCGGCGCCGCCGACGGCGAAGGAAACGGCGGACCTGATCGCGCGCGCCCAGGCCGGCCTGCGGTTGGTCCGTTAGGACTTACTGAAACCGGGCCTTCAATTCGTCAGGCGCGACCGTCGCAGCGCCGAACTTGCCAACGACAATGCTCGCGGCTTCGTTGGCGAGGCGCGCCGCTTCGAACATGTTGCCGCCGGCGGCGATCGCCAGCGCGAGCGTGGCGATGACTGTGTCGCCCGCGCCGGTCACGTCCGCCACTTCGCGCGCCGAGGCCGGGAGATACCCGTCCTGGCCGGCGTGATCGAGCCACATGCCATGCTCGCCCCTCGTGATCAGCACGCTCTCCACCCCAAGGCGCTGACGCAGCGCCTGCGACGCGCGACGCGCATCCTCGTGTGAGGAGATGCGGCTGTTGGTGGCGCTTTCGGCTTCAACGTGATTCGGGGTGACCAGCGCCGCGCCGGCATAGTAGTCGATGTGCGGCACTTTCGGGTCGACGATCACCGGCACGCCGCTGCCATGCGCAAACGAGATGAGCTGCGCCATGGTGTGCCTCGTGACGACGCCCTTCTGGTAATCCGACACCAGCACCACCTGCGCGGCGCGCGCGCGCATTTCCAATTGCCGCGCGAGCGCCTCCTCGATGGCGTCCCCCACTTCATGGTCCGACTCGAAATCAACCCGCGCGACCTGCTGATTGCGCGAGGTCACGACGCGCAGCTTGGTGGTGGTGCGCCGGGCCGGATCGGTGATCAGTCCCGTCGAGGGAATGCCCTTGGCCGCCAGCTCCTTCTTGAGTTGCGCGCCAGAGTCATCGTCGCCGATCACGCCGATGAGATCGACGGCGCCGCCGAGGGCCCGCAGGTTGTGCGCCACGTTCGCCGCGCCGCCGAGCCTGACCTCTTCATTTTCGAACACGACCACGGGCACCGGTGCTTCGGGAGAGATGCGGCCGACGCGGCCGATCATGAAGCGATCGAGCATCACGTCGCCGAGCACCGTGATGCGGCATGAGGCAAAGCGGTCGATCAGCTGATGTGCGCGCGCCGAGGCAATCTCAGGAAGCACCGACACGTTCACGAGGGCAGGCCCCCATCGCGGTTGGCGGCGAACGGCAGCGTGATGATCACCAGCAGCAACATCAGGAACTCTGAATCGCCGAAGTTGTACTCGGTGAGGCCGGCGGCAAGCATGGCCGCCATCCCGCCGAGCGCGGCGGCGGCCAGGCTCTTATGGCGGGATGTCTTGAGCAGCCGGAAGAGTCCCAGCGAGGCGGACCCCACGAACCAGATCCACGCGGCGAGGGCCGGCAGGCCGCGCTCCGCCGCAATTTGCACCGGCACGTTGTGCAGGTGCGGATTGGTGGGCTTCACGGCATCGGCGACGCGGTAATTCGGATAGGCGCGCTCGATTTGATTCGGCCCCACTCCCGTCAGCGGATAGTCCCTCACCATGGCCACACCGGCGTGCAGCATGGCGATCCGATCACGGCTGGTCAGGTCGTTGGGATCGAAGATCGAATACACGCGGATGACGAGCGTCTGCGGCGCGAGGAGAACGCCGGTGACGATCACGATCGGAATCACCGCTAACAGGCGGAAATCCTTGCTGAGAAGGATCGCCGCAACGCCGACGGCGACGCCGACCCACGCGCCACGCGTCAGTGTCAGGCTCAGCGCGACGAGCAGCGCCGGCATCACGAACGCGGCCCATAAGCGGCCCGACGTTCCGTAAAGCAGTCGCGCGGTCGCGGCACAGATCACGAGCATTAGCGTGCCCGAATAGGTCATCCAATGAGAGAGCGTGCCGGTCGGCCGTTGGCCGAGGCCGTCGAAATTCAACACCGCGTACTGGACGACGCCGACAAACGCGCTCGCGGCGCCGATGGTCAGCACGATGCTCAACACCGAGTGGGCGCGCGCGCCGCGCGCGAAGTCGTAGGTCAGCGGCACGAGCATGAAGAGCACGAGCTGCTTGCTGTCGGTGAAGCTGACTTCGGGATCGAGTGAGAAGCCGGCGGAGACCAGCGTCAGCGCGGCGTAAACCACCAGCGGCCAGAAAAACGGCGGCGCCTCGAGCCGTTCGCCGCGCGCCAGGTGCCAGGCCAGCCACGCCACCACCGCGATCGTCAGCAGAATCTGGGCCGCGGCAATCGACAGCTGCATCGCCGCGACGATGCCGACGAGCGACCAGAGTCCGATCTGTTCGAGCCGATCGCGCGGCGGGGCGCCCGCCGTCAGGGTCAGGGTGGTCATCTTCCTCGTGCCGTGGGCGCGGCCAGCAGGGTGCGCGCCGCTGAAAGAACCATCGTAGGCGAAATCGCGGTCAAACAGCGAAAGTCGCCGGGCACGCAGTGGCGTTGATGGCACGGACGGCACGGCAATGGGCCGGCGTCGACGGCGATCGCGCCGATGGCCGGATCGCGCCACGGCATCGACCGCTCGGGCAAGGTAGGGCCGAACAACGCCACGACCGGCGTGCGCGTGGTGGCGGCCACGTGCAGCGGGCCGCTGTCGCCGCCAATGTAGAGTGCGGCGCGGCCGACCAGCGCGGCGAGCTCCGCGAGATCGAATTCCCCGGTGCGCATGATGCCGGCCGCCGCATCACCGGCGAGCAGCCGCGCCTGCTGGGCGATGGCTTCGGCGGCGACGGCTTCGGATGGACCGGAGGTGACAATCACGCGGCGCCGGGTGTCCTCGCGCGCCAGCTCCGCGGCCACCGCGGCAAACGATCCCGCGGGCCAGCGGCGGAACGGGTTGCCGGCGCTGACGTGCATGACGATCAGCGGCGCGCCGGGTGCGACGCCCGCGGCGGCGAGCCGTGCGTGGACGCGCCCGTCCGCGGCGGGATCGATCGCCATGGTGACCGCATCACGCGCGCGATCCGGTGCCGCGATGCCCAGCGGCGTCAGCAGATCCCATTGATTCACGACCGAGTGACGAGGCGGAACGAGCGACCGCGTCCACGGTATGCGAGTGGTGTAACACCAGCGGCGGCCCGGCAGGTCGTAGCCGATGCGCTGCGGCGCGCGGGTCGCCCAGGTCAGCAAACCGCTGCGTGGTCCGCCATGGAAATCGATGACGCTGTCGAACCGTTCAGCGCGAAGGCGCGCGGCCAGCTGAACATCGTCGCGCAGCCGCGCGAGGCCGCGCGGACGTTCGACGACGATGATCGCGTCGAGATCGGGATGGTGCCTGACCACCGGCTCGGCCGGCGCTTCCACCAGAGAGGTGAGATGCGCGCCGGGGAAGCGGCGCCGCACGGCGCCGATCGCCGGCGTGGTGAACACCACGTCGCCGATCAGGCGCAACCGGACAAGCAGAATTCTCAAAGGTTCCAAGGGTTCCAGAGGTTCCAATCGTTCCACGGGTTTTGTTCTCCCAACTCCTGGAACTTCTGGAACTTCTGGAACCCGTGGAACTTTTGGTTTATGGCTCGACGGTCGCTTCGTCGATCAACATCACCGGAATGTCGTCCTTGATCGGATACACGCGATGACAGGAGGCGCACTTGAGCGCCTGGCCGTCCTTGACGAGCGTGACCGGTGTTTTGCAGGCCGGGCAGGCAAGGATTTCGAGGAGTTCGGAATCAACAGGCATTGCCGGATTCTAGCAGTCCCAGCCGACGCGACCTAGACACCGATTGACACCGCTTGGACACCGATTAATCAGTTCGGACGTTTTTCAGCCGCCTGCTAGGGTCGCGACGGCGGGTCGCGCCGAAGCTCGCCCGATATTTCGCGGGCGAAGGCGGATAAAATCGGACGATGAAGATGGTGTGTGCCCTGCTTGCGCTCGCGTTGGCCACCCCTGCGCTAGGGTCCGCCTCCGCTCGCACCGTCACCAGCGAGCTACAGCGCGACGGGCAAACCGCCGCCGCGCCTGCCGATCCGAAGGCGCAGGCATTGTTCGAATTCCTGATGGCGCGCCGCATGGAAGCGGCCGGCGACACCGCCGGCTCGCTGGCGGCGCTCGAGCGCGCACGCCAGCTCGATCCGGCGTCGGCGGAAATCGCCGCCGAGATCGCCGGCAACTATTCGCGCCAGGACCGCATGGCCGAGGCTGTGACGGCGGGCGAGCAAGCGCTCACGCTCGACAAGGACAATCTCGAAGCCCACCACGTGCTGGCGCTCGTCTACTCCGCATGGGCGGACGGCGTGGCGCCGCCGCCGGCGGGGCAGACCATCGCCGGCGCGCGCACGCGGGCCATCGAGCATCTCACCGCCATTCACGCGACCCCGCTCGTGGCGACCAATCCGAACCTGCAGATGACGCTCGGGCGGCTGCAACTGCGCGCCGGCAAGGCCGACCTCGCGGTGCCGATCCTCGAGAAGGTCGCGCAACAGGTGCCATGGGCCGCCGAGCCCCTTGTCTTGCTGTACGAAGCGCAGACCACGCTCGGACGCATTGATGACGCGGGCGAGACGCTGCGCGCCGCGGCACAGATCAACCCACGGTATTGGCCGACCCTCGGGCAGTTCTACGAACGCCAGGACAAGTGGGAGGAAGCGGCGTCGGCGTATGCCGAGGCCGTGGCCGCCAGCAAGCAGCCGAGCCGCGACGTGCAGATTCGGTATGCCGCGGCGTTGATCAATGCGGAGAACGGGGCCGGCAAGGCGCGCTCGATGCTGACCGATCTGCTCAACGCGTCGCCCAACGACACGCGCGTGTTGTATTTGCTGGCGATGGCGGAGCGGACCGACGGCGACCTGCCCGCATCCGAAGCCACGGCGCGGCGCATTCTCGCGATCGATCCGACCAGCGTGACCGGGCTGCGCGCCCTCGTGTCGGTGTTGTTCGAACGATTCGACTACCAGCAGGTGGCCGAGGTGGTGGCGCCGCTCGCGAAAGATCCGTCACGCGCGAAGGGCCGCGAATTCGAAGGCGCCGCGGTGCTCGTGCAGCTCGGGATCGCCCAGCAGCAGCTCGCCCAATGGGACGCGGCCCTCGCCGCCTACACCGCCGCGAAGTCGCTGACGCCTCGCGATCCGGAGATTGACGCGTATCTCGTGCAGGCGAATCTCGCGGCACGACGGTTCGATCGCGCCGAGGCCGTGGCGCGTGAAGCCCTGGCGCGCGATCCGAACCAGCCCCGGATGGTGCGGCTGCGCGCACAGTCGCTGCTCAAAGCCGGCAAGACCGCCGAGGCCAACCGGCTGCTCGAAGACGGCGCGGCGACACAGCCCGACAACCGCGAGTTCGTGATCGGCCTCGCCGATCTCTATGCCGATCAAAAACGCACGGCGGACGCGGTGCGCGTGCTCGAGCAGGCGAGAAACACCTTTGGCGACGATCAGGCCATCGCCATGCGCCTCGCCAATGTCTACGAAGCCGCGGGGCGGCTCGACGAAGCGGAGAAAGAGCTGCGCCACTTGATGTCGGAGGATCCGCTCAATGCCGACGCGATGAACTCGCTCGGCTACATGCTGGCGGATCGCGGGCTGCGGTTGCCGGAGGCGGTCGATCTGGCCGAGCGCGCGGTGAAGATCGAGCCGTCCAATCCGGCGTATCTCGACACGCTCGGCTGGGCCCTGTTCAAGCAGGGGCGCACCGAGGAAGCGGCCGACCCACTTGGCAAAGCCGCGACCACGCTGACCGGCAATTCGGTCATCCAGGATCATCACGGCGACCTGCTCGCCAAACGCGGCCGCACCGCCGAAGCCATTGCGGCGTGGGAACGCGCGCTCGCCGGCGACGGCGAACAGATCGACCGCGCGGCGATCGAAAAGAAGATCAAGATCGCCCGTAGCCGCGTCAAATAATGATTCGCCTGGCCGCAGTGTTCGCTGCCATTGCTCTGTCGGCATGTGCGGCGCGAATGCCGCCGCGTCCGTCAGGTACTCCTGGTCCCGATCCGACCGCAGCCGACGCGTTCATCACTGCGACCGCTTCGTGCCGCGGCTTCCGATCGATCGAGGGTGAGCTGGCGCTCTCAGGACGCGCCGGCGAGGAGCGCGTGCGCGGACGTGTGCTCACCGGCCTCGAGGCCGGCGGCGCCGTGCGGCTCGAGGCGCCCGCACCGTTCGGCGCGCCGTTTTTCATCCTGGCGGGCCGCAACGAAATGGCCACAGTGATCCTGCCCCGTGAGCGGCGCGTGTTGAAAGACACGCCCGTGTCCGCGGTGCTCGAGCGCCTCACCGGGTTGTCGCTCGGCGCGGATGACTTGCGGCTCGTCCTCTCGGGGTGTCTCGTCGAGACGCCGGCGCCGGCGGATGGCCGGCAGTGGCCCGGCGGCTGGCAGGCCGTCACGATCGGTCCCCAGCGCGTGGCCTACATCCGCACCGTGCAGGGCCGCCCGATGCTGGTGGCGGCGGACTATGGTCCCTGGCACGTTGATTACTCGCAGCATGCGGCCGGCTTCCCGCGCGTCGTCCGCGTACGATCCGCCTTCGCCAAGGCTACGGCGGACAAGTCGGCGGATCGGTCACCAGCTATTGACATTACCGCGCGCGTCGAACAACTCGAGGTCAACACCCAGATCAATCCATTGGCATGGCAGGTTGATGTACCATCCGACGCCGACCCGATGACCCTTGATGAATTGCGATCGATAGCACCGTTGGCAGAACGCAAGCCCTCCGTGTCCTCCGTCCGATGAGATCAGTCAGCTTGCCGGCATTCGCCAAGATCAACCTCGATCTCCGTGTCCTCGGAACGCGACCTGACGGGTTCCACGATCTCAAGACCGTGTTTCAATCGCTGGCGTTATTCGACCACGTGACGGCGACCACGCGCCGCGGGCCGTTTACCCTCACGTGTGACGAGCCCGACATCCCGACCGATCGGCGCAATCTCGCGTGGAAGGCCGCGTCGCTGCTGCACCGGGTGAGCACCGGCAGAAGCTCGGCGCCGCGCGACCTCGCGATCGAATTGCGCAAGCGCGTGCCGGCGCAAGCCGGCCTCGGCGGCGGCAGCTCCGATGCGGCCATGACGCTGCTCGCGCTCAACGCGCTGTGGAAACTGGATCTCGATCTCGCCACACTGACGCGCATCGGTGCGCGGCTCGGCGCCGACGTGCCGTTCTTTCTCGTCGGCGGTACCGCGCTGGGCCTCGGGCGCGGCGACGATATCTATCCGCTCGCCGACATGCCTCCCGTGCACGTGGTGATCCTGCGCCCCGGTTTCGGCGTCGCCACCGCGGAAGCGTACCAATGGTTCGACGAGGAATCGCGGCGCGCGTCGAAGGAGCCCGCGCCGCGGCCGATTCCGCCTGGCTGGCCGGCCTGGTCGGCCATGCTTCGCAACGATCTCGAGCGGCCGGTGGTGCGCCATCACCCGGCCATCGGCCGCATCCGCCAGTCGCTCGTCGACGCCGGCGCCACCTTCGCGGCCATGTCGGGGTCCGGAGCGGCGGTATTTGGCCTGTTCGAACGGGGCGAAGCCGCGAGAAGAACCGCGAATGACCTGGCGCGGCCCGGCTGGTTGTCGCTCCACACCCGGACGCTGCCCCGAAAAGAATATGCGCGGCGGGTTGCTGCTCAGCTCCAAGATCCGCTACGATAAGTGTTTCCACCCCACGACGCAGATTGCGCGTCGCGGGGGCCCCGGGGTGTTGGGGCGTGGCCAAGCGGTAAGGCGCCGGCCTTTGGAGCCGGTATTCGAAGGTTCGAATCCTTCCGCCCCAACCAAGTTCGTTTTCAGAACATGCGACCAACCGGTTTCGGAGAACTGAAAGTCTTCTCTGGCAAGGCTCACCCGCAGCTCGCGGCTGAGATTGCCGAGTTCCTCGGGGTGGAGCTCGGACAAGCCCGCTTGCGCCGGTTTCCCGACACCGAAGTCTCGTTCCAGATCGACGAAAACATCCGCGGCACCGACGTCTTCATCGTCCAGCCGACCTGCGCGCCCGTGGACCAGCACCTGATGGAGCTGATGATCATGATCGACGCGTTTCGTCGATCGTCGGCGGCCCGCATCACGGCGGTGATTCCGTATTACGGCTACGCGCGGCAGGACCGCAAGGACAAGCCGCGCGTCCCGATCTCGGCCAAGCTCGTGGCCAACCTGCTCGTCGCCGCCGGCACGCATCGCGTGCTGACGATGGACCTGCACAAGGCGCAGATCCAGGGGTTCTTCGACCTGCCCGTGGATCACCTCTTTGCCGCGCCGGTGATCATCGATTACCTGATGCGCCAGTCGTACGAGAAGCTGACGATCGTGGCGCCCGACGCGGGCGGCGCGGAACGCGCGCGCGCCTACGCGAAACGGCTCGACGCCGAACTCGCCGTGATCGACAAGCGCCGAACGGACGACGGCACGGCGGAAGTGATGAACGTGATCGGTGAAGTCAACGGCCGCACCTGCGTGATTGCCGACGACATCATCGACACCGCCGGCACCATCCAGAAGGCGGCGCAGGCGCTCAAGGAAGCCGGCGCCGAGCGCGTGATGGCGTGCGCGATCCACGGCGTGCTGTCGGGTCCCGCGATCGAGCGCATCGAGAAGGCGCCGATCGACAAATTGATTATCACCAACACGATTCCGCTGACGGCAGACCGCGCGAAGTGCCAGAAGATCATCGAGTTGAAGGTCGGCCGGCTGCTCGGCCAGGCGATTCGTTCGATTCACGAGGAGACCTCCGTGTCGTCATTGTTTGTTTGATGGACCTGGGACCTGGGTCCTGGGTCTTGCAAGACCCAAGACCCAAGACCAAGACCCCGTTTAATTCGGCAAAGGGTGTAGGGAGTCCGAAGCCCGAAGGAAGGTAGTCATGGAAGCAGTTCTCGACGCGGTCAAGCGGCACACCAAGGGAAAAAACGAAGCCCGTCGCCTTCGCGCGGCCGGAAAAATTCCGGCGGTGCTCTATGGCGCCTCGAAGGCCGGCGAAGCGCCGGCGCCAGAGCCGGTGGCCGTCGATCCCAAGCCGTTCATGCGCATCCTGCATTCGGCGTCCGGTCTCAACACCCTGATCACCCTCAAGGTGCAGGGCGGCACCGACGCGCGCGTGCTGGTGAAGGACGTCCAGCTCGATCCGGTCTCGCACCACCCGCTGCATGCGGATTTCTACCGCGTCAACATGGACCGCAGGATCCGCGTCACGGTGCCCGTGGTGCTGCGCGGCGAATCGCGCGGCGTGAAGCAGGACGGCGGCGTGCTCGACTTCGTGCATCGCGAGGTCGAAGTCGACGTGCTCCCGGCCAACATCCCGGATTCGATCGACGTCGACGTCACCGATCTCGGCATCGGCGACTCGGTGCACGTGCGCGACGTCGCGTCCAACGCCGCCTGGACCCCGATCAGCGATCCCGACATGATGATCGTCCACGTCGTGGTCATCAAGGTGGTCGAAGAGGTGGCGCCGGCGGCGGTGGCTGGTGCGGAAGGTGTGGCGGCGACCGCAGCGGTGCCGGCGGTGGCGGGCGCGACTCCGTCCGAGCCTGAGGTCATCAAGAAGGGCAAGACCGACAAGGAAGACGCCAAGGACGAGAAGAAGAAGTAGTGGGTCGATCTCAGATCGCAGATTGCAGATTGCAGATCAATTGCAGATTGCAGATGTCAGATTTGGATTGACGACGTGAAGTTGATCGTCGGGCTCGGTAATCCCGGATCCGACTACCGCGAGACGCGGCACAACGTCGGCTTCATGATCGCCGACCTGCTCGTGGATCGATGGCGGGTCTCGGATCAGTGGCGCGAGAAGTTCGAGGCGCTGCTGATCAAGACCACGGTCGGCGATGAGCCAGTAATTCTGGCAAAACCGCTGACGTTCATGAACCTCAGCGGCCAGGCCGTAAATGCGCTGGCCGGGTTCTACAAGATCGAACCCGCCGACGTGTTTGTCGTCACCGACGATGTGGCCTTGCCGCTGGGGAAGTTGCGGGCGCGCCGCGAGGGCGGCGCCGGCGGGCACAACGGGTTGAAGTCGATCATCCAGCACCTCGGGACGCCGGCGTTTCCGCGGATGCGGGTGGGCGTGGGACGCGGCGGCAACGGCCGCGACCTGTCGGATCACGTGCTGGGCCGCTTTGACGCGGCCGAGCGCGACACGGTTTCGGCGGCGGTGCTGCGCGCCGCCGATGCCACGGAGATGTTCATCTCCGAGGGCATCGAACGCGTGATGAACGCGTTCAACGCAGCGGAAACCTTGCCCCCTTCGGGGGCTGCGGACGATCTCTGATGGCAGAGGTGAGATTGATGATCAATGACTGATGGTTGGTGGTCCGATTCATTCGAGCCATCTGACATCGTCAATTGATCAGCAATCACACATCTGAGATCTGAGATCGTCGGTATCCATAAGGAGCAGTATGAATCGTAGGTACGAACTGATTTACGTCCTGAAGCCGGACGCCGCGGAAAGCGAGGTCAACGACCTGCACAAGCAGGTCGCCGACATCGTCGAGCGGATGGGCGGCACGATCGACAAGACCGAGAACGCCCTGCCGTGGGGCCGCCGCAAGCTGGCGTATGAGATCGGTCATCACAAAGAGGGGTTTTACGTCCTCGAAGTGATCACCGGATCCGGCGAGCTGATGAAGGAAATCGATCGCCGGTTGAAGGTGACCGAAGGGCTGCTGCGTCACCTGATCGTCCGCGTCGACGAGAGCACCATCAAGGCCGAGCGCGCGCGCACCAAGCGCACCGAGGAGTCGCGGCGCCGCCGCGTGGCGCGCGGGTTGCCGCCCGATCGGCAGCCGGGTGAGGGACCGCAGGGTGAAAACGATGATGATTCAGGCGACATGATGTTCGATGGCGCCGATTTGGAGGCCTAATCATGGCGTTTGGTGGACCGAAGAAGAGCGGCCCTGGCGGCCGGGGCAAGGATGCGAAGGCCGGCGACAAGGACGGCAAGCAGCGTCGCGGCGGCGGATTTTTCCGGCGCCGCAAGGTCTGCAAGTTCTGCGCGGACAAGATCGACGACATCAACTACAAGGACGTCAAGCTGCTGGGCAGCTTCGTCCCCGAGCGCGGCAAAGTGCTGCCGCGGCGAATTTCGGGCACCTGCGCGAAGCACCAGCGCGGGCTGCGGGTGGCGATCGTCCGGGCGCGACAGCTGGCGCTGCTGCCCTACGCCGCGGATTAAGGCCACCGATCAACACTGATTAGACGCCGATTAGAGGACGAAACATGGAAGTCATCCTGAGAGATCACGTCGACAACGTGGGCCAGCGCGGCGACGTCGTCAAGGTTGCCGACGGCTTCGCCCGCAACTACCTGCTGCCGCGCAAGCTGGCGCTGGAGGCGACCGACGCCAACAAGCACTGGATCGCGCGCGAGCGGAAGATTGCCGAAGCGCGTGAAGGCGACGAGCGCGGGGCCGCCGAGGCGCTGGCCGAGCGGCTGGTGGCGCTCGACCTGCAGATTGCCCGCAAGGTGGGCGACAACGACACGCTTTACGGGTCGGTGACCAATTCCGACATCGCGGAGCTGCTGAAGGCGAAGGGCTTCGATATCGATCGCCGCAAGATCTTGTTGCCCGATGCGCTGCGGACACTAGGCGAATCGCACGTGCCGGTGAAATTGCACCGCGACGTGACGGCGCAGCTGAAGATTACGATCGTCAAAGAATAAGTCGCGGTCGAACGACCGATAAAAAATAACGCCGAGTACGCATGAAACGTACTCGGCGTTTTCTTTTATACTGCGATCTCGCCAAGCCCCAAGAAAGCCCCAAGACCCGAAATGGCTCCAGAGACCGCAACCGCACCCGCAGCCGCACAACGCATGCTCCCGCACAACCTCGAGGCGGAGCGCTCGGTGCTGGGCGCGATCCTGATCGACAACGACACCATGAATGTCGCGGCGGCGATGATCGGCGCCAAGGCCTTCTTTCGCGACGCGCATCGCCGCATCTTCGATCGCATGCTCGATCTGTCGGAGCGCAGCCAGCCGATCGATCTCGTCACCTTGAAGGAGGAGCTCGAGCGTGCCGGCGAGCTGGAGGAAGTGGGCGGCCCCGCGTATGTCGCGTCGCTGGTCGACGGCGTGCCGCGATCGACCAACGTCGAGTACTACGCGCAAATCGTCAAAGAGAAGGCGACGCTCCGCAACCTGATCTTCTCGGCGAACAAGATTCTGGGCAGCGCCTACGAGGCCGATCAGGAAGCCGACCTGATTCTCGACGAAGCGGAGAGCTCGATTTTCGCCGTGGCCGAAGACCGCATCAAGGCGGGCTTTGTGTCGATGAGCACGCTGGTGCGGGAGAGCTTCCCGAAGATCGAGCGGCTGTTCGAGCACAAGACCTTCATCACGGGCGTCCCGACCGGGTTCGACGACATCGATCGCAAGACGCGCGGCCTGCAGGCCGGCGATCTGGTGATCGTCGCGGCGCGCCCGTCGATGGGCAAGACCAGCCTCGTGCTCAACATCTGCCAGCACGTGGCCACGCACGGCGGGGTGGCCGGGTTCTTCAGCCTGGAAATGTCGAAAGAGTCGCTGTTCATGCGCATGCTCGCTTCGGAAGCGAAGATCGACATGTACCGGCTGATGAGCGGACAGATCGGCCAGAAGGAATACGGGCTGATCACGCACGCGATGGAGACGCTGAGCGAAGCCAGGCTGTTCGTGGACGACACGGCCGGCATCGGCGCGCTGGAGATGCGCGCGAAGGCGCGTCGGCTCAAGGCCGAGCACGGCTTGAGCGTGCTGGCGGTGGATTACATCCAGTTGATGACCGGGCGCGGCCGCTTCGAGAACCGCACCCTCGAACTGGCGTCGATTTCCCGATCGCTCAAGGGCCTGGCCAAGGAGCTGGCCGTGCCGATCGTCGTGTTGTCGCAGCTGTCGCGCGCGCCCGAAGCCCGCTCCGACAAGCGGCCGATGCT
>CAZEMI010000019.1:0-8202 GCA_964513235.1 uncultured Acidobacterium sp. | reverse complement strand
CTGGATGCGCGCACCGTAGGAGAACTCGCCGCCGCTGCCTTCAATGGTGAGCCACTTGATCCCGCGTTGCGATTCGAGCGCATGGATGGCCGCGCCGAGCTCACGCACGAGCTCGAGCGACAGCAGGTTGCCGCGCGGCGCGCGCAGCACCAGCCGCCGCCACGCGCCGTCGCGCGCCTTACTCGACTCGACCAGACGGCTCACGCAAACACCTCCGGATCCACGGATGGCGTCTCGCACGCAAAGCCGTGGCACACATAGGCCGTGGCCTTGTCGCCGATCATCTGCATGTCCGCAACCCACGACATATGGACGGCGAGGGCCTTCAGCTCAGACGGATCGAATTGCATGATCACGGCGAACGGCCGGTACTCTTTGTGCGCGGCCACCCACATGGCGCGCGTGTCGTCGGCATCACGATGACCGACGATCACAATCTGCTCGCCGCCGACCATCGCGGTTTCGAGCGCCGCGGCCATGAACGGTACCGCGCGGCCCTGCTCCTCGAGCCGTCCGCCAAACGACGCGATCGCCTCGGCGCCGCGATCCGCGTAGGCCCGCTCCCCCGTCAGGTGCGCGAGCGTCAACACGTTCATCGCCGCCACCGATGACGGCGACGGTTCCGCGCCGTCGTAGTCCTCTTTCATTCGCAGCAGCACGGATTGATCCGCGCCCGTGGTGCTGAACCAGCCGCCGCCTTCGCCGTCCCAGAACAGTTCGTCCTGGCGCGCCTGCAGGTCACGCGCCCACGTCAGCCAGTCGGGATCGCCGGTGGCCTGGAATAATTCCAGCAGCCCGAAGATGAGACAGGCGTAATCCTCAGCGTACCCCTCGATGGCGGCATCCCCGGCCCGGAAGCGCCTCAACAGGCGCCGCTCGGTGGCGTCCCACATGCGGTGACGGATAAAGGCCGCCGCGGCCACCGCGTTCAGCAGGTGCGCCAGGGCGCTCATGTCCGTGCCTTCGGAGATGGCGGTGTTTTCCTGCCCGAGCGAGCCGCCCATCAGCACGCGCGAGGCCCTCGCGAACGCGGCGATCATCAACCCGTTCCACGCCGTCAGCACCTTGTCGTCGAGCTGCGGCCGCGGCCGAAGTTCGCGGACGTCGAACAGCAGCTGGCGCGAGCGCAGCAGCGATTCGGCCACTTCGATGGGCGGCTTGCCGCTGGTGCGGGCGATGTCGGCAATCGACTGCGCCGTGTAGAGCAGGTTCTTGTTGACGAATTCCTGCTGCGGATCGAACGGCGCGTTGCCGTTGGGCAGGATCCCATAACGCGCCTCGAACACCGGCGCGGCTTCGCCGAGCTGCGTGCGAATCTCCTCCGCCGTCCACACGTAGAAGGCGCCTTCCATCTTATGAGCTTGGGGATCGTTGTGTTTCTCGGGCGGCCTGCCCCCCGTAGCCTTGGCGGAGGGGGGGATGCTGTCCGCGTCCTCGGCGGAATAGAAGCCGCCGGTATCGTCGGTCATGTCGCGCCGCACGTACTGCAAGGTGTCTTCGGCGATCTGCGCGAAGAACGGATCGCCGGTGGCCTGGAACGCTTCGAGATACGCCAGCACGAGCTGCGCCTGGTCGTAGAGCATCTTCTCGAAATGCGGCACGCGCCAGTCGCCGTCCACCGAATAGCGGTGGAAGCCGCCACCGATATGATCCCGCATGCCGCCGAGCGCCATGGCCCGCAACGTCTGCGCCACCATCGCGAGCGCCACATCGTTTCCGGTCCGTTCGTGCTCGCGCAGCAGGAACAGCAGTTCGCTCGGCCGCGGAAACTTCGGGGCGTCGCCGAAGCCGCCGCGGCGCGTATCGAAGGACTGCTGAAATTGCTGCAGCGTGTTCGCCAGCGCGGGTTCCCCTGGCGGCCGGCGATCGGCCACAGCAGACGCCGCTGCCGCCGATGTGCCGCGCGCGAGGATCGCCAGCCGATCGACGATCTCCGCGGCCGACTTCACGACTTGCAGCCGATCGTCGCGCCAGGCCCGGTTAATTTCCTTGAGCACATCCACAAACGCCGGCCGCCCGTACTGGGACGTCGGCGGGAAATAGGTGCCGCCATAGAAGGGCTGAAGATCCGGCGTCAGCCACACGCTCATCGGCCACCCGCCGGCGCCGGTGGTGGCCTGCACGAAGGTCATGTAGACGCGATCGACGTCGGGGCGTTCTTCGCGATCGACCTTGATCGAGACGAACAGGTCGTTCAGGACGCGCGCCACGCCTACGCTCTCGAACGATTCGCGCTCCATCACGTGGCACCAGTGACAGGTCGCATAGCCGATGGAAAGAAAAATGGGTTTGCCGGCCGCGCGCGCGGCGTCGAACGCCTCGGGGCCCCAGGGATACCAATCGACGGGATTGTTCGCATGCTGGAGCAGATAAGGGCTCTGCTCACGCGCCAGGCGATTGGGCACAGGGTGATGATACTCGGGGCTTGGGGCTTGGGGCTTGGGGCTTGAAGAACTTCGGTCGAACCTGAGTCCCAGGTCCCAAGTCCCAAGCCCCAAGTCCCAAGTCCCAAGTCCCAAGCCCCAAGTCCCAAGTCCCAAGTCCCAAGCCCCAAGCCCCAAGTCCCAAGTCCCTTATGCCTGCAACTCCTTACTCAACTGCGAATGCCGTCGGGCCGCTTCCTGGAGCCGGGCGTAGCTCGCCGTCATTTCGACGCCATAGATGAGGATCACCGCGCTCACATAAATCCAAATCAGAAACACCACCACGCCCGCGACTGAGCCGTGAATGACGTTCCAGGTGGCCAGGTCCGACGCGTACCACGAGAACAACAGGAACGCCGCCCGCCAGAGCACGCCGACCAGGATCGCGCCGGGCCACACATCACGAAACCGCACCTTGGTATTCGGAATGAAAAAAAAGATCAGCGCGACGCAGCAGATCAACAACAACGTCGCCACGTAACTGGCGACGATGCCCGAGAGCCAGTCGAGCCAGGGTGACCCCACAAAGGCCTCGCTCAGGCGTGTTTCGGCGAGCCGCACCAGGCTGGCGATCACCAGGCCCAGCATCAGCACCAGGCCGGCCGACACCATCATCAGGAAGCCGATCAGCCGATGGCCGAGGAAGCTGCGCTTCTTCTCCACGGCCCAGGCATGGTTCACCGCCGAGGTGATGGCGTTGAACACGCCCAGCGATGCCCATATCAGCGCCACGACGCCCCAAAACCCGAACCTGAACGGCGCGGCGGCCAACGCATCGAACTGCCCGCTGATGAAATCGAACTGCCGCGGAAAATACCGGAAAATGAACCGCACCACGGCGTCGCGCTCGCTTGCATTCGACGTCATCGCGCCGAGGATGGCCAGCGCCAGCAGGATGATCGGGAAAAACGACAGCAGCGTGTAGTAGGCAATCGACGCGGCGTGCGTCAGCCCCTCGCTGTCGTAGAGCTCGTTCACCCCACGCCACGCCGCAAGCGCGATCAGCCGGATCCGCCCGGCGGGCTTCGGTCGCTCACTCAAAGCAGGCACCATACGCACGGTCGGCACCGTACGCACCCTGGCCTTTTACACTTCTTCGGCGAGCCGCACCGGCGCGCGCGGATCCTTGATGTGGTGTTTCTTGATCTTGCTGTAGAGCGTTGGACGATACAGGCCAAGGATCTGCGCCGCCTCCTGCTTGTTCCAGTTGGTCCGCTGCAGCGTCTGCAGCACCGCCATCCGCTCGATCTCGGCGAGCGTGTGATGGGGCGGCACCGTGAACGCGTCCTCCGCCACGGCGTCGCCGCGGATCGAATCGGGCAGATCCTGCGGCTGCACGTCGGGCGACTTGGCCACCAGCACCGCGCGCTCGATGGCATTCTCCAACTCGCGCACGTTGCCGGGCCAGCGGAACCGGATGAGCAGATGATACGCCGCCGGCGAAATGCCTTTGACGTTCTTTTGATAGCGGCCGTTGAACTTGTCCAGGAAATGCGCGCAGAGCAGCGGCAGATCTTCGGTCCGCTCGCGGAGCGGCGGCACGCGCAGCGCCACGGTGTTGATGCGGAAATAGAGGTCTTCGCGCAACCGGCCGTCCTTGATCGCGGCGTCGGGGTCGACGTTGGTCGCGCAGATCAACCGGAAGTCCACCTTGACGAGCCGATCGCTGCCGATCGGCCGGTACTCGCGCTCCTGCAGCACGCGCAGGAGCTTGGTCTGCAGCAGCAGCGGCATCTCGCCGATTTCATCGAGCAGCAGCGAACCGCCGGCGGCGAGCTCGAGCAGGCCCACCTTGTCGGTGGTCGCGCCCGTGAAGGCGCCCTTCTTGTAGCCGAATAGCTCGGACTCGATCAGCTCCTTGGGCAGCGCCGCACAATCTATTTTGATGAACGGCCCTTCGGCGCGCCCGCTGCGCACGTGGATGGCGTTGGCGATTAGCTCCTTGCCGCAGCCGTTCTCACCCTGGATCAGGATGTTGGCGTCGCTTTCGGCCACCGCGTCGACCAGCTCGAAGAGCTCGCGCATGTTCTTGCTCTTCCCGATGATGTTCGAGAACGCGTACTGATCGCGGACCTGCTCCTTCAAGCGCTCGTGCTGCGCGCGCTCGACCTGCAGATCGGTGGCGCGATCGAGGATCGAAACAATGCCCGCGGGATCGAGATTGGATTTTTCGATGAAGAAGAACGCGCCGGCCTGGCCGGCTTCGAGCGCGCGCGTAATGGTCCCCACGCCGCTGATGACGATCATCTCCGGCCCGTCGTCGATGGCCTTCAACTGCCGCAGCAGCGCAATGCCGTCAATGTCGGGCAGCACCAGATCGAGCAGCACCACGTCGGGCCGCCAGGCGCGGAACATCTCGACCCCGCGCGACCCGACCGCCGCGGCGCGCACCTCGTATCCCGGTACGCGCTCCGCCTGCTCGATGACCATCTTCAGCCAATCCGTGACCATCGGCTCGTCATCGACAACAAGAACCCGCCGCCGGTTCGGTTTAGCAGACATAGGTGGAGTGCTGCCCTACACTACTGTAGCGTATTCATACGATACCGGGATCCGGGATCGGGGATCCGGGATCCGGAAAAGCGCCCCGATCGCCAGTTCTCGGCAAGAACGCCCCCGGATCCCGGCTCCCGGATCCCGGTTCCCGGTTCCCGGCAAGAATCAACTGAAAGGGCGGAGCGCATACCCCGCGCCCCGCCCTTTTTGGTCCGCCTTCGCTCGCGACGGTTTCTCGGGCGAGCTACGGCGCGATCAAATTGGGTTTCGGCCCTGGATGACGCGGATCAGCACCACCGCGATGGCGAGGACCAGCAGCAGATGAACAAATCCGCCGAGCGTGGTCCCGCTGACCATGCCAAGCAGCCAGAGAACGACGAGCAGAACGAGAATAGTGGTCAGCATGTTGGCCTCCTAGGACTGGTAACCGCTGGTGCCCGGCGTGGACGAGAACGAATCGCCGTTGGGGGCGGAGGCGGGGCCGTTGACGCGGTCGCCGGCCGTTTTCTGTTCGTACAACGACGTTGCCTTATCGGCGACTTCACGATACCGCCGTGCCGCGGCGTCTTTCACCGAGTTGAACCCCTGGTTGAGATCCTGGCGCACCTGCGCGCCGGGCTTCGGCGCCATCAGTAGCGCCACACCCGCACCAACCAGCGCGCCTGCCAGCGCGCCGAGCAGGAACATTCCGTTGCCTGCCGAGTCCTGATCGCTCCACCTTGCCATTGCCGTCTCCTTTGCTGCTGTCTAGAGTTCCGAAATTGCCGTGGTCTCCACGCGTCGCGCGGCGCGATGTGTCCGCCACATCTGAATGCCCCGCCACACGCCGAGCGCAAGCGCGGCACGCGGCGCCGCGACCACCGCGGCCACGGTCCCCACAGAGTTCCTCATCGTCCCCATTGCATCCCGCACGTCGGTCATCACGTCGTCCACGGCCGTGCTGCCGCGGCGTAACGCGCGCGCGGCTTCATCGACGGTTCCGGAGATCCGGATCAGGTGCAGACGCAGCTCGGCCGCCTGGGCCTCGGCCGCCGCCTTCGCCTCGACGAGAGCGGCCGAAGCGCGGCGCCAGGCGATGAACGCGCCGACGCCGGCCGACACGAACAGCAGTGTCTGGATGACCAGGCAGACGGCCATGACAATCAGCGCGCGCTCAAGCACAGCAATATCTGTCGTCATTTGCTCCATCGCTGGGTATCGTGCTACCTATTCTCGTGAGCCTGTTCCCCACCTAAATGGCTGGGCTGGCTCGAGGAGCCCTCAGAATCGAGAAGCCGTTTAATTACTTTCACGAGGTCATCGGGATCGATGGGCTTGACGATCACCTCGTCGAAACCACACGCACGGGCCACCGACAGCTCCTGTTCGTGCGAATACCCGGTGGCCGCGATGAGTGGAATGTCGTGTGTCATGGCGTTGCGCCGGAGCCGCCTGGCGGCCTCAAAGCCCGAGATGCCGGGCAATTCAAGATCGAGGACGATCAGATCCGGCAGCAATTGCTCAGCTTTCGCGATCGCACTGGCGCCGTCGGCGGCCGTTGAGACTCGATAGCCGTTCGCTGTCAAGTAGATCGCCCAGATGTCCAGGGCATCGGGGTAATCGTCGACGATGAGAACGTGCTTCGCGCTCGGCGACATGGCGGATAAGTTCGTCCACGTCAACCGTTTTCAAGGTACGTGCCAAACGGATGAGGACGATGGGCTTGCCCCGACCTTTCGACAGGCTCAAGGTCGTCCCGAGCGAAGTCGAGGGACGAGCGGGGTCGAGGGACGAGCGGGGTCGAGGGACGAGCGCAGTCGAGGGGCGTGCTAGTCTTGAATGCATGCCACCGAACTTGGCGCAGGTCTTGAATACGGTCGCCCACGAGATCCGAACACCCCTTGCCGTGTCACAGGGATACTTGAAGCTATATCTCGACGGACGGCTCACCAACGCGGACGATCAGCGGCGCGCGTTTCAGCAAACGCGCGAAGCGCTCGGCACGCTCGCCACGCTCTGCAACGACATGAGCAAGGTGAGCGCGCTGGCGGAACACGCCTCGCCGGCGCTCACCGCGCGCGTCACCGCCCGTGAATTCGTCGCGCACGTGCAGAAGGCGCACGAAATCGAAGGCACCGAGTGGTCCGGCGACGGCGGCACGGCGAGCATCGCCGCGCAGAGCGCCACCGATCTCGCGTACGCGGTCGCGATTGTTGCGAAAGCCGCGTTCGATGACGCGCGCGAAGCGCCGCGCGCGATGCGTGTGGCCGGCGGCCTTGGCCAACGTAGCCTTGGCGAAGGTGGCAGCGAGCTGGTCATGCTCGCGGGCACACCCGACGCGATCCCCGCCCTCGCGGCGGGGCCCGACGCCGCCGGCGCACGACCGGTCGATTTCGCCAGGGGCGGAAAGGGTCTGCGATTGATCTGGGCGGCGTTCGTGCTACAGCGGCATCACGTGCAGACGTGGACACACCAGGGATATCGCGCGTCGGTGGGGTTCCGTTTTCCATTGGTACGAGCATGAGCAGCGCCACACTCGCCATCGTTGACGACGACAAGCCGTTTGCCGACTACCTGCAGTCGCTGTTGCAGTCGCGCGGGTATGACACGACGACCTACGACAGCGGCGACGCCCTGTTGAGCGGCCTGCGCGAGGGCGCGCTGCCGGACGTCGTGCTCCTTGACGTCTCGATGCCCGGCCTCGACGGCCTGGAGACCCTGCGGCAGATCCGTCTCGCCCACCCGGCGGCGCAGGTGGTGATGGTCTCGGGCGGACGGGCCACGGAAAAAATCGTCGAAGCGGTGCGTCTCGGCGCCGCCGATTACGTGCTCAAGCCTGGCGACGCGGAGGGCGTCGGCGAAGTCGCGCTCGAAGCGGCCATCAGAAACGCGCTCGAACGCCTGTCGCTCACCAACGAGGTGACGCGGCTGCGCACGCAGGTCGGACAGGATCCCGACGGCGCGCAACCGTGCTGGAGCTCCGGCAAGGCCATGCAGCCGGTGATGACCATGGTCGACCGCGTGGCCGACAACGACATCAGCGTTCTGCTGCGCGGCGAAAGCGGCGTCGGCAAGGAAGTGATCGCGCGCGAGATTCACCGCCGCTCGCCGCGCCGCGCCCACCCGTTCGTGAAAGTGAATTGCGCGGCGCTGCCAGCCGATCTGCTCGAAAGCGAATTGTTCGGCCACGAGCGTGGCGCCTTCACCGGTGCGGCGTCGACGCGCGTCGGCAAGTTCGAGTTCGCGCAGCACGGCACCATCATGCTCGACGAAATCGGCGAGATGCCGCAGGCGCTACAGGCCA
>CAZEMI010000018.1:0-13568 GCA_964513235.1 uncultured Acidobacterium sp. | reverse complement strand
GGCGATCGCCCTTAACGGTGCACCGCTACCGCCTTTGATCTTCATCGGCAGCGCGACGATGCTCGCGCCGCGCGCGGGCAGCCGGTCCAGCTGCGCCAGGTTTTCGAGCCCTGGCACGTTGCGCTCGTAGAGCACGCGGTGCGTCTCGAACAGCGTCGATTGTCCGTAGTCGATGCTGGCCGTATCGATGCCCACGGCCTTCACCGTGCGATTGGCCACCAGCCACCGCGCCGCGTCCGGGTGCAGGCCCGGGAACCGCAACTTGGCCACCGCGCTCTCGCCACGCTCTGCCGTGCCGAGGTAGCCGGCGGCGTCGGGCCAACGCTTCGAGTAATCGGTGCGAATGAGCACGATGGTGCCGTTGAGCGATCCGTGCGCCTGCTCCCATTCCATCAGATCGGCGGCCGTCACCTGATAGTCCGGCTGCGTGGCGCACTTGGCTGACACATCGATGACGGCGGCGTCGCCGATCAGTTGCTCGAGCGGGATCTGCTCTACGCTCCAGCGTCCCTGCGCAAAGTGCACCGGCGCATCGAGGTGGGTGCCGCCGTGCTCGGCGCTCGCGAAGTTGTTGGCGGCGTAGTAGTAACCCTGCGGCGTCATGCCGTCGGCGACCTTGTCGAGCCGGAAGCCCTCGGCGGTGGGCCAGAAGATCGCCCGATCGCTGTACTCGTGGGACAGATCCACCACCGTTCCTTCCAGCGCGCCGGACCTGGGACTCGCCTGCGGCGCACACGACACCGCTACCCCAAGCGTAAGGACGAACACGACTGCGTGACCGCGCATGACCACCCCCGTGGGAGCGGATTATAGCCGCCCGGCCCTCACCAGACTTGCCGCGTGACGACCATCACGCTATGCTCGGCCCTCGTTCAACCTGGAGGAGATATGAAGACGATGCGTTCAATGCTCGCGGCTGTGATTGTCGCCGCGGTTCCTGGAGCCTACGTGCTCGCACAACAGCCAGCGGCTCCCGCGGGAGGTCAGCCCGGCGGCGCGGCCGCGCAACGCCAGCCGATGTCGTTCTTTGTGACCAGCGTGGGCAAGGGCGACGGCGCGAACCTCGGCGGCCTCGCCGGCGCCGACGCGCACTGCCAGGCGCTCGCCAAGGCCGCGGGCCAGGGCGACGCCGTGTGGCGCGCCTACCTCAGCACGCAGGGCGCGGGCGCCGTGAGCGCGCGCGACCGCGTCGGCAATGGGCCGTGGCACAACTTCCGCGGCCAGGTCATCTCGGCCAACAATGGCGTGCTGCACGGCGACACCATCGAGCAGGCGCGCATCGGCAACCCGCTCGGGAAACAGCTCGCGCTCAACGAGAAGGGCGAACTGGTCAACGGCGTTGGTGACAAGCCGAACCAGCACGACATCCTGACGGGTTCGACGCCGGACGGCCGCGCCTACACCGACAGCGCCGACCACACCTGCAACAACTGGACGAGCAACAGCGCCGGTTCCGCGCAGGTCGGACACAGCGACAAGCAGGGCGGCGGCAACGGCTCGTGGAACTCAACCCATGCCAGCAAGGGCTGCAGCCAGCCCAACCTGGTCGCCACCGGCGGTGCGGGACTGTTCTACTGCTTCGCGGTCAAGCAATAGTTCCAAGGGTTCCAGGGGTTCCAGAAGTTCCAAAGGTCAGGTTCTGCAGCGGTTCCAGGTTCGAACCTTGGAACTCCGATAGAACCAAACCGTTGGAACCATTGGAACGCCTGGAACCCCTGGAACCGTTCTACTACGCGCGCAGCGCCGTGACCGGATCCACTCGCATGGCGCGCAGTGCGGGTACGGTCACCGCGAGTAGTGCGACCAGCATCAGCGACACCGCGACGCTCGCGAGCGTCAGCGGATCGGTCGGCTCGATGCCGAACAGGATCGTCCGCATTCCTCCCATCACCGCGAACGACGCGCCAAGCCCGATCGCCAGGCCGATCGCGGCCTGCACCACGGCTTCGCCGAGCACCTGCCGCATCACGGCGATGGGCCTGGCGCCAAGCGTGAGGCGGACACCGATCTCCGGTGTGCGCAGCGAGACCAGATGCGCCATCACGCCGTAGATGCCGGCGGACGCCAGCGCGAGCGCGAGCACGGCAAAGATCGCCAGCAGCGTCATGGTCCAGCGGCGGCGCTCGACCGATCGCGCGGCGACTTCCTCCAGCGTCTGCACCTGGAACAGGGGCAAGTTCGCGTCGATCTCGCGCACGTGGCGCTGCGCAATCGGCGCGAGCGCGAGCGGATTGCCGTTGGTCAGCATCACCCACGTGAGCGCAAACGCCGAGAACTGGGTCGTCGGCATGTACACTTCGGGATTCACGGGAGCGTCAAGCCCCCAGTGCTTGACGTCGCCGACAATGCCCACGACCTCGCGCCACATTTCCTGATCGGTGAAGCGGACGCGTTGGCCGATCGGCGATGCGCCGGGCCAGTACCGCCTGGCCATCGTTTCGTTGACGACGACCACCGGCTGAGACGTCTCGGTGTCGCTCGGCAGCAGGCCGCGTCCGTCGCGGATGCGCGCGCCAATCGCTTGCAGATAATTGCTCGTGACCACGCGCGGGTGCGCGCGCGTCGGACCATCGTCAGGGCCGGCCTCGCGATTCTCGATGATGATGCCGCGGCGCCCGTCCATGCCGGTCAGCGGCGGCAGCATGGTGCCGCCCACCGCCCGGATCAGCGGCTCGGCGGCGAGGCGGCGTTCGAGCTCGCTGAAGAAGCGCAGGGCCGCCGGGCGATCCGGGTAGCGCCTGCCGGGTAACCCGATGCGGAACGTGAGACGGTGGTCGGTCTCGATCCCGGCGGGCTGCGAGAGCACGGCCTGGAAGCTGCGAAGCGTGAGTCCCGCGCCCACGAGCAGCAGCGAGGTCAACGCCACCTCCGCGACGATCAGCCCGAAGCGGAGCGGCCGTTTCAGGCTGACCGGACCGCGGCCGCCTTCCTTCAACGGCTCCGCCGGATCTTCCCGAACGAGATGCCACGCCGGCAGGGCGCCGGCCATCACGCCGGTCAGCACGCACGCAGCGATCGTGAACAGGAGGACGGGCGTGCTGAAGATGACGCCGGTGTCCGGACGCGCCACCGCCGGCACTTGCGTCGCCAGCAGGCGGACGGACCACACCGCGAGAACCAGGCCTGCCGCGCCGCCGGCCAGCGCCATCACGCTGCATTCGACGAGCACCTGGCGGATCAGCCGCGAGCGCGCGGCGCCGATCGCCGAGCGCACCGCCATCTCGCGGCGGCGTCCGGCGGCCTTGGCCAGGAGCAGGTTGGTGACGTTGATGCAGGCAATCAACAGGATGAAGCCGACGGCCGCCATCAACACCATCAGCGTGCGCTCAACCGGCCCGGTGATCTCTTCGGGCAGTGACGTCACGTGCGCGCCGTGGCCGCGGCTGAGCGTCGGGTACGTCTGCTCCAGGTCCTTGCCGATGCGATCCATTTCCGAGCGCGCCTGCTCGAGCGACAGACCGGGGCGCAGCCGCGCGTAGACGTTGAAGTTGTGCGACGTGCGCGACGGCGGCTCGTTCGGCGTGAACAAGACGAGCGGGATGAACATCTGCGCGTCACTGTTTGGCACCACGACGTCGGCCGGCATCACGCCGATCACCTGGTACGGAACGCCATTGAGCATGATCGAGCGGCCGACCACCGAGGGCTGTCCGCCGAAACGCTGCTGCCAGATGGCGTGCCCGAGGATCGCCACGCTATGGCGGCCGACCAGATCTTCTCCGCTCTCGAAGGTGCGGCCCAGGAGCGGCCGCAGGCCAAACACCTCGAAGAACGGCGACGATACCGCCGCGATCGGCAGCTTCTCCGGATCGCCCTCGCCGGTCAGATCGGCTGTCACCTCGTTCTGGGCGGCCATTGCTGAAAACGATTGCGCCAGGCGCGACCAGTCCAGGTAATCCGCGGCCGACACCGAATTCTTCATCACGCCCTCGGCCTCTCGCTTCTCCCACAGCATGGCGAGCGAGCCGGGATCCGGGTATGGCAGCGGCCGGATCAACACGGTGTGCACGGCGGAAAACACCGCGGTGTTGGCGCCGATGGCGAGTGCCAGCGTGAGGACGATGATCAAGCTGGTGGCCGGCTGGCGCGCCATGGCCCGAAGCGCGTGCCGCAGATCGTAGCGAAGCGTATCCATCCACCATCCTCCTGTGCTGGACTCGACGTAGGCCGACGTCTTGCGGAACCGATGCCAGGCGTCCTGCCGCGCGCCCAGGCCGTGACGCATCACGTCGGCGATCGCGCGCGCCCAGACGCGAAGCGTGCCGATGCCGCGCGCCCGCTCGAGATCGGCCAGGAACAGCGCCTCCATCTCGGCGCCGAAGTCGGCGCGCAGATCCGGCGGGCACATCCGCAGCAACACTCGATAGAACGATTGGCTCGTGTTCATGGTTGACGTGTTTAGCCCGCCGACGTGTCCGCGCGCAGGCGGCCTTTCAACAACCTCCGCGCCCGCGGATCGAGCACCAGCGACTCGAGTCGCTTGACCTCCGCGCGCGCGACCTTCGCGCCAAGCGGGGTGAGGCTGAAGTACTGACGGCGCTCGCCGGGATCTTCGTTGGCATCGCCCGCCGCTTCGGCGATCAGGCCGTCTTCACGCAGGGCACGCAAGGTGCGATAGAAATTTGCCGGCAGGATGCGTTCGCCGCCGTCGCGCTGCTGAATGTCGCGAATCAGGCTCCAGCCATGCCGTTTGCCGTCGGCCAGCTCGAGCATCACGTCGAGGACGAACGGCTTCAGCGGGAGGAAACGATCGATGCGGTCGCGGTCCTGGGCCATGCGTCACAGACTACTGTCACTTTGACACTACTGTCAAATTGATAGTAGTAGACGACGGCGGACCCCGAAAGGTTGGAAAGGCTGGCGAGAGGCCGGCGGTCGCCTGCCGGCCTCTCGCCTACCGATCAGCCCTCGCAATGGGTCGTCGAGTCCCCGCTTAGAGGCGCGAACACCGAGGACGTCATCCTACCGTCTCCCGCGCGCCCTACGCCACGCGATTGCCGTCTTAGATTCAGACCCTGTTGGAACTCTTGGAACCCTTGGAACCCGTAGAACCTTTGGAAAGCGCCCAGTCTTCCCACATCAGGCCGTCGACGCGCGTGAACTCGCGCGTGTTCGCCGTGACCAGGGTGATCCCACGGCGCACGGCCTGGGCCGCGATCAGGGCGTCGTACGCCCCGATCGCCTGCCCTTCCTTCTCGAGCAAGGCGCGCACCTCCCCCGCCGCTCTCGCATCCTCGTCGTCCCACGGCAGGACTTCGACAGGACCCGAGAGAAAGGCGCGCACGCGCTCGGTGTTTGATTCCTGCTGCGTGCTCTTCGTCACGCCGTACCACAACTCGTGAAGCACGACGGACGAGACGCACACGACCGAGCCCTCGGCAAGCACGGCTTTTAGCCGCGCGCGGACGGGCACCGATGATCCGTTGATGATCGCGATGCAGACGTTGGTGTCGAGGCAGTACTCGATCATCAGAAGTCACTTAGTAAAGAACACTGTGAGCCGGCGCGAGCGGCTGGCACCGGCCATCAGCCATAAACGGCTCCTGGAAACGATCGAGATCGGCGAACCAGTCGTCGATCGTTGCCGCCACCGGCTCGAGCAGCACGCCACGGCCGTGCCGCGACACGCGCACCTGCAGTCCTGAGAATCGAAATTCCTGCGGCAGCCGGACCGCCTGGCTGCGTCCGTTGGCGAAAATTTTGGCAAGCTTGGTCAAGGGTCACCTCCCTGGTATATATCAATAATATATACCATAACCTTGGTCGTCGAGTGGGAAACCGCCCGCATCCCAGTGGCGTCATAGACTGACTTCGTGACCATCGGCGGCATCGTCTTGTGCGGCGGCAAGTCGACCCGAATGGGCGTGCCCAAAGCCACGCTGCCCTTCGGAGCCGAGACCATGCTGCAGCGCGTCGTCCGGCTCCTGGGCACCGTGGTCTCGCCTGTGATCGTCGTCGCGGCGCGCGAGCAGCCGCTGCCGGTGCTGCCGGATGAGGTCAGCGTCACTCGCGATGAGCGCGAGGCGCGGGGACCACTTGAAGGGATCCGCGCCGGCTTGCGCGCGCTGCCGGAGTCGATCGAGGCGGCCTACATCACGAGCTGCGATGTTCCGTTACTGGTGCCCGCGTTTGTCGAGCGCATGATCGACCTGATGGGCGATCACGATATCGCCGTCATGGAAGTGGACGGCTTTCCGCATCCCCTCTCGGCGATTTACCGGCGCAACACGCTCCCGCACGTCGAATCGCTCCTCGCCGGTGACCGGCTGCGACCGGTGTTCCTCTTTGATGCTGTGCGGACGCGCCGCGTGAAACCAGAGGAGATGACCGTCGTCGATCCGGAGCTGAGGACGCTGCGGAACCTCAACACGCAGGAGGATTACCGGTCGGCGCTCGACGATGCCGGAATCGACAGCAGTTCCTGACGAGCCAACTGGCGGCGCCGTGCTCTCATGTCGTCACCGCGAATCTCGTGCAGGGCGTGGCTCACGAGCGAACGCACCATCTTCTTCCGCCACACGAGCTCGAAGTCGGTGTTGTCCATCGGCTTGGCAATCTCGGCTGCCGCCCCGGCGACGGCGGCGATGCGTTCGTCGCTCAGTTCTTCGCCGGTGAGCAGCGCTGCAGCGCGGTCCGCTGCGAGCGGCCGTGACGAGACAGCGCCGAGGACGATTCGCAGATCGACGATTCGGCCGCCATCAAGCCTGGCTGCCACTGCCGCGGACGCGACCGGGAAGTCGAACGCACCACGACGCCGCAGTTTCCAGTACGAGCTGCGCCATCCTTCGGATTGCGGCAACGCGATCGATGTGAGGATCTCGTCAGGTTGCCTGGTCAGGTACTGCATGCCGTCGTTCGCGAAGAACTCGGCCAGCGGCAAGGTCCGCTGCCCGCGCGTCGAGACGAGCGTGACCGTTGCGCCCAGCGCCTGGAGCATCGGCGCGGTGTCTGTGGACGACACGGCCAGGCACTTCGGGCTGGACGTGGCAACCCAGCAGACCTTGCCGTCCCGCTTCATGCAGAAGTCGATCGACTTCCGCCACTCGTAGTTTTGATCGTAGTAGGTGCAGCGCGTGTCGAGACACAGGTTGCCGCCGACCGTGCCCATGTTGCGCAAGTGCGGCGTGGCGACTTGCGCGGCGGCCTGCCACAACCCGGCGTACGACCGCCGGATTCGCGGATCGGCGATCAGATTGGAGAGCGTCACACCGGCGCCGATCGTGAGGCCGTCGCCGTTGTGAATCCCGGCGAGCGCGCTGATGCCGCGCAGCCCGATGATCGTCGACGGCGTTTGCTGCCGTCGCTTCATGTTCGGCAGCAGATCGGTGCCGCCGCCGAGCAGCATGCTGTTCGCGGGACTCTCCGCGAGCCACGCCGCGGCATCCTCGACGGTGCGCGGCGCCCGATAGCGGAAGCCGGGCAGGCGCATCATGACCGCTCCTCGACGATGCTCGGGGCTGCCCTGAGCTCTGTCGAAGGGCGCACCCCGGCTGCGGCTTCGATGCCAGCGTCGGCCTTCCGCCGCGATCGGCGCTCCGGTTCGTTCGAGGCGCGGCCATCGCCGCCTTCGTGCGGCGGGGTCACGAGCAGCGGCTCCGGCCAGGCGATCTCGGGGAACGACGCGGGGCCGGAGCGCGCGGGCTTCCCGGCCGCTTTCGCCTGCAGCGCGCGCAGAATCTTCTCTGGCGTGACCGGAATCTGATCGACCCGCACGCCGACGGCGTCGTAGACCGCGTTGGCCACCGCCGGCATGATCGGCAGGAGCGGTCCTTGTCCGACCTCTTTCGCGCCGAATGGTCCCTGGGGATCGGGATGCTCAATCAAGTCGGTGAAGATCTCCGGCATGTCCAGGCTGGTCGGGCTCTTGTACTCGAGCATCGACGGGAACTTGTGCACCAGGGCGTTGGAGAGGCGGGCGGGCAGCCGGCGAAACACCTGCTCCTCCATCAACGCTTCACCAAGACCCATGTAGACGCTGCCCTCGACCTGCCCGCGCACCAGCGTCGGGTTGAGCGCGCGGCCGATGTCGTGCGCAATCCACACGCGCGGCACGGTGATCCAACCGGTCTCTGGATCGACGTCCACTTCGACGACGGCGGCGGTGTAGGAATAGGTGGGTGAGGGACCGACGCCACCACCCTTGAAGTGCGCGGCCGACTTCGGTGGCGTGTACGAACCCGTCGTGCCGATCGTCCCGACGCGCGCCTCGGCGATGCACACCGCTTCCTGGAACGTCACGCCGCGATCGGGGTTCTCGCTATCGAAGACGCGGCGGTCGGCAAACACCAGTCGCTCCGCGGGGACCTCGAGTTTTGCGCCGACCGGGCCGGCGATGATCGCTCTCGCGCGCTCGGCCGCCTGGATCGCCGCGTTCCCCATCATCAAGGTGACGCGGCTCGAGTACGACCCGAGATCCACAGGGGTGAGATCCGTGTCGCCGGTAATAGCACGCACGTCGAACGGATCGACACCCAGCACCTCCGCCACAATCCCCACCAGCACATCGTCCGATCCCTGGCCAATCTCGGTGGCGCCGCAGAACACGGTGACGCCGCCGCTGCGATCCAGCTTCAGCTGGACGCCGGAGTGCGGCAGGTCGTTCCAGTTGATCGGCAGACCCGCGCCGGAGAGGTAGGACGAGCACGCGAGGCCGACACCGCGACCCAGGGGCAGCTTGCGGAACTTGTCCTTCCAGTTCGATCGATCGACGACCTTCTGGATGCACTCGGCCAGTCCGATGGTGCCGACGCGCATGTAGTTCGCGGTCAGCGTGTCTGCCGGCGCGATCATCCCCAACCGCAGCTCCGCCGGATCGCGTTTCAGGTGTTCGGCGATCTTGTCGAGCTGCACTTCCTGGCCAAACCGCGATTGCGGCGTGCCGTGGCCACGCTTGGGGCCGCAGGGCGGCTTGTTGGTGAACACGCGGCAGCCGCGGAAGCGATAGCGGGGAATGTCGTAGGTCACGGTCTGGAGCGCGCCGGTGTAGAAGGTGCTGGCCACGCCGTACGATCCGTAGGCCCCGCCGTCGAGCAGGGTCTGCAGATCCAGCCCGGTGATCTTGCCGTCGCTCGTGACGCCGGTGCGGAACCGCATCGTCACCGGATGGCGGCCGCGATGGCAGTAGAACACTTCCTCGCGATTGAGGCAGATCTTCACCGGCCGATCGAGCAGCAGCGCCGCCTTGGCGACGTCGAGCTCGTGATTGAAGGGGGCGCTCGTGCCGCCGAAGCCGCCGCCGTTGGGCGTGGCGATCACGCGGATGTGGGCCGCGGGCAGCGCGAGCGCCTGTGCCAGCGCGCGGTGCAGATAGTGCGGGGTCTGGGTGCTGGAGTAGACGACGAGCTTGCCATCCGGATCCTTCAACGCCACCGACGCGTGCTGCTCGATCGGCAGATGCGTATTCCCCTCGAAGAAGAACACATCGTCGAACAGATGATCGGCGGCGGCGAGGGCGGCGTCGACGTCGCCGAACTGGAGCGACACCGCCTTGTGGACGTTGCCGTGATCGCCGTAGTCGTGAATGCGCGGCTCGTCGTGCGCGAGGCTGTCGGCAGGCCCCGCGAAGGTGCGCAGTGGCTCGTAGGCAACCTCGATCAGGTTGACCGCGAGATCGGCGGTGGCTTCGTCGCACGCGATGACGGCCGCCACCGGATCGCCGACGAAGCGCACCTTGTTGCGGCACAGCGCATGTTCGTCGTGGCTCACCGGGAGAATGCCGTAGGGGATCGGAAACGATTCCCCGGTCAGCACCAGGTGAACACCGTCGACCTGCTCGGCCTTGCTCGTGTTCACGCTGACGATCCGCGCGTGGGGCTCGGTCGAGCGCAACAGCCGGCAGTGCAGCATTCGCGGCAGGATGATGTCGTCGGCGAAGCGCGTTTGCCCGGTGACCTTGGCGCGGCCATCGACCCGCCGGCGCGGACGACCAATCACGCGTGTGGCTCTCATTGGTCAGACCCGAGCTTTGCAGCCTCTTCCACCGCTTCGACGATCTGCAGGTAACCGGTGCACCGGCACAAGTTGCCCGAGAGCGCCTCGCAGATGCGCGCGCGCGAGGGATTCGGCTCGGCATCGAGCAGCGCCTTGGCGGTGATCAGAATGCCTGGGGTGCAGTAGCCGCACTGGGCGGCACCGAGGTCGGCAAAGCATTCCTGCAGCGGATGGAGCCGGCCGTCGGCAGCGAGTCCTTCAACGGTCGTGATCTGCCGGCCAACGGATTCGACCGCCAGCACGAGGCACGACAGCACCGGCTGCCCATCGACCAGCACGGCACAGGCGCCGCACTCACCAAGCTCGCAGCCATGCTTGGTGCCGGTGAGCTGCAGATCTTCACGCAGCACTTCGAGCAGCGTCTTGTAGTCGTCCGCGAGGACGTCGACCGGCTCCCGGTTGACGGTGCACGTCAGCCGGACCTTCATGACGGCCGTCCGCTGGTCCGGCGTAGCGCGAGGCGCGAAGGCGGAACGACCGCGAGCTTGCGCGTGGTCGCGGGCGAGCGGCTGGCGACGCCCCGCACCAGGAAGCGCGCGATCACCTCGCCGACCGCGGCCGCCGTGTCGGCGCCGTCCGGCCGGAACCAGGTCACGGTCCAGTTCATCGCGCCGAGCATGGCCCGCGCCACGATGGCCGGGTTGATGTCGACCAACTCGCCCGATGTCACGCCGTCGGCGATCAGCCGGCGCAGCGCCTGTTCGTAGCGATCGCGCTTCTTGACGATGGCGCTCCGCAACGCCGGCGGCAGCGACTCGATCTGCAGATGAGCCGTCGCGCCCTCGATGTCGTCGAGCAGGGTGTGCAGGTGCGCGGTGAACACCACGCGCAGCCGTTCCGGAGCCGACGATGATGCACGGCGCGCCGAGGCCACGGCCTCGAGCATGCGATCGAGCGCGCGGTCCTGGCAATAGAACAGGAGGTCGTGTTTGCCGTCGAAGTAGTGATACAGGTTGGCGGCCGACAGGTCCGCGGCCTCGGCGATGTCCCGCATCCCGGTGTCGGCGAACCCGCGCTCGCGAAACAGGTGGGCCGCGGCGCGGAGAATGGCGTCGCGCTGGCGGTCGCGGCGGCGCGCGCGCGGCGTGCCAGGGTCGGTTTGTAAACGGCTGTTCGATTTTCGAACCACGGTTCATTATCGCCGCAACCGGGACGGCCGGCAAGCCACCGATTAGCCACCGGCAAGCCACCGATTAGACACCGATTAGATCGGGAATGGGCCCGTGTTGTGCTACCAGCCGCGCTGGCGGTGGTATTCCGCCACCAGGGCGTCGAGCCGCTCGCGGCTGAGGGTCGCCGCGGCATCGCCGGGCAACGGTGTGTTCAGAAAGCGGTCCGGCAAGGTGTCTTCCGCGGGTGTCCACCCCGAGAGCAGGTTGAACTCCCGCTTGGCGGCGACAATGCGCGCGGCGGTCGCGCGCAGTTCATCGGCGGTGACGTCCCAGCCCGTGACGCTGCGAAGCATGGCCGCCGTCTCGCCATGGAAATCCTCGAACACCCCGCGCAGGAACTTGCAGACGATCAGCGAGTCCATCAACGCCGCCCGGTCTTCCGTGTCGATCGCATGACGGACGGCGTCCAGCGTGACGTGACGGCGATCGACCTTGTCTGAGAAGTCGACCTCGTAGGCGCCGCTGCGATTGTGGTCGGCGCCGCGCGCGCCCACCGCAAACCCCAGCGCCATCGTCTGCAGCGCCCTCGGCTCGTAGCCGGGAATCTCGAGCCCCTTGACCTGCGGTGCAATCGCGATGCTGTTGTGACCGATGGCGTGAGCCGCGCGACGGCTGCCCTCGGCCAGCAGATCGCCGAGGCCGTGACGCAACCCGATCAGATCGATCGCCCGCAGCAACGCGTCGCCACTCCCGAATGTCAGCCACGGCTCGTCGAGCCAGCCTCGCTCGACGCACTCCATGGCAAACGCGATCGTGCCACCCGCACTGATGGTGTCGATCCCAAGTTGGTCGCATCGCTGTGACGCGCGCAACACGACGTCGGCGTCGCCGACGCCGCAGAGCGACCCGAGCGCGAACAGGCTTTCATACTCAACGCGAACGGTGCCCTCACCCACTCCGTAGATATGCTCGCAACCGATCGTGCACGTCACACAACTGTCGCGGGTTTTCGAGCGCGTGGTTTGCAGTTCCTCGGGTGAGAGACGCGCCGCTTGGTCGAACGTCCCGCTCTGGAAATTACGCGTTGGCAGCGCGCCGAAACGGTTGAACGTCAACAGATTGGTGGCGGTGCCAAGCTCGCGGTACTTTGCCGTGGCGGGACCGAACGACCGCTGTGACAGGTCCTTGCTGATGGCGGTCAACTCGCGCGGGTGCGCCCATTCGACGCGCTGCGTACCTCGCACCGCGATCGCCTTGACGTTCTTGGCGCCGAGCACGGCGCCGCTGCCGCCGCGGCCGGCATGGCGGCCGTCGTGCGAGATGGTGGCGTAGCGGACGCCGTGCTCACCGGCCGGTCCAATCGACGCGATCCGAAAGTTTGCACCGAGCCGTGATCTGAGCCCGGCCTCCGTCTCCTGGCAGGTCTTGCCGGCGCACTCAGCCGCGGATTCCACGCGCACCTGGCCATCGTCGACGATTAGCACCGACAGCTCGGGCGCGCGTCCGACGATGACGATGGCGTCGCAGCCGCAGCTCTTGCCGGCCACCGCAAAACCGCTGCTGGCGAGAGAGTCGTTGATGCGATCGGTCAGCGGGCTCTTGCTGACCACGGCAAACTTCGCCGAGGTGGTCAGCGGACTGCCGACCAGTGGGCTGAACGCAAACACCAGGGGAGCTTCAGGGGCGAGGGGATCGACGTGCGCGCTGCCTTCATCGAGCAGCAGACGGACACCGAGGCCGCTGCCGCCGATGAACCGGCGCAAGACCGCGTCGGTCAGCGGCACGAGTTGTTGCTTTACCCGGCCTCCGGCCGGGTGGCTGACGATGTTGTCGTGCGATAGGTCGATGCGAAGGTAGCAGCCGTGGTAACCGAAGGGCACGCTACCCTCCTACGTCGGCTGACAGGATCAGCACGCGGTCCTCGTCTCGGAGAGGCGTCTTGGGGTCGGTGATAAATCGATCGCCGTTCAGGCTGGCGACCAGGGAGGGGTGGAGGCGATCGACGGCGATCAGCTCCGCCAGGCCGGGCGTGCGCGTTGCCAGCGTCTCCAGCAACCGGCCCAAGGTCTCCGCCTCAACGTCTAATTCGGCGATGCCGGCGCGCTCACGGGGAACGCCGAGAAACTCAACATGCATAAGGAGCAACTCCTCAGGATGGTAGCATGGCATTGATCGTAAAAATCCGATGAGCGATCTCACTCACCGATCCGCGCCACCCTCGACCTCGAGCGTTCCCGCCCGCGGCAAACGCGGCCGCGTGCGTTCCACGCCGAAGGGGCGGCACGTCGAGCCGGCGGCGCGCGCCGAGGTCTTCGCCCTGCTCGGTGACGCGCCACGCCGCCGTGATTTGCTGATCGAGCACCTCCACAAGAGTCAGGACCGCTATGGGTGCCTGCAGGCGCGGCACCTGGTGGCGCTCGCGGACGAGCTGAAGATGGCCATGGCGGAGGTCTACGAAGTGGCGAC
>CAZEMI010000017.1:0-192894 GCA_964513235.1 uncultured Acidobacterium sp. | reverse complement strand
GCGCCGCGCGGCAACCTGCTGTCGCTCGAGCTCGTGCGTGAGCTCGGCGCGGCCATCCATGCGCTCGAATCGCAACGCGGGATCAAGTGGCTCACCATTGAAGGCAGCGGCGGCGAGTTCTCCTACGGTGCGCGCATCCAGCAACACGTCCCGGAGATGATCGCGACGGTGCTGCCGGAGACGCACCGCGTGTTCAAACGGCTGCTGGCGTTCCCGGCGCCGACCTCGGCGCTGGTCGAGGGGCGCTGCCTGGGCGGCGGGTTCGAGCTCGCGCTGGCCTGTGACGACATCATCGCCACCGATGATGCGGTGTTTGGTTTGCCGGAGATTCGCCTGGCGGCCTTTCCGCCGGCCGCGGCCGCGTTGCTGCCGCTGCGCGTCGGCGCGTCCCGCGCGACCCGCGCCATTGTCACGGGACAGACACAGACCGCGCGCTACTGGCACGAGGCGGGACTGGTGTCGGTGGTGGGATCGCACTCGAGCCTGATCGATGCGGCGGCGGCGTGGTTCGACTCGCACCTGTCGCCGCACTCCGCGGTGGCGCTGGCGCATGCGGTGGCCGCTGCACGCCTGACCCTGCGAGCGCAGGCGGAACCCGCGCTCGACCGGGCCGAGCGGGATTACCTGGGCGGGTTGATCAAGACCGCGGATGCGGCCGAGGGGGTGCGGGCGTTCTTGGAGAAAAGGGCACCGAAGTGGAAGAATGAAGCGTAGACATGATTGACGTTGATGTGTGGGTGAGAGGGCACCAGGACGCGACGACGCGCCGCATCGAGGACGTGCCGGAGAACGCGGACAGCTGGACAGACGAGGACGTGAAGTCGCTGCTCGAGCAGATGCTGATGGCGCTGGAGCGGGCGAAGAATCCCGGCGGCAACGCGCCGGCGATCTCGCTGCGCGGCTTCAGCTGGATCGTCAGCCCGGACGAACAGGGCGTGCTGGTCCACCTCGAGATGCAGCTCGGCACCGCCAGCGCCGGTCCGTTCGACATCGACGAGGGCCGCTTAACGGAAATGATTTTGCGAGTGATGGGCGGACCGAAACCCTCCGCGCTCGTTCACTAGTAGTTGGCAGTTGATAGTTGACTGTTGCCATTTGAGTTGAAAGTGGCAGGTTGAAGTTGGCAACTTCGAAATGTCAACTCAATTGGCAAGTGTCAACTTTCAACCGTCAACTACAAGAGTTTCCAGTTGCCGGGGTGGCGAAACTGGCAGACGCACAGGACTTAAAATCCTGAGAGGGTAACCCCCTCGTGCGGGTTCGATTCCCGCCCCCGGCACGCCACTCACGCGCTTCGCGCGCTCGTCGCGTGCGGAGGCGCTCATCCGGTTTGCGGCGCGCGCCAGCGGCACCGATTCCCGCCCCCGGCATACCAGTTGACAGTTCAAGAGTTGACCGTTGCCAGTTGAGTTCACAAGTGCGCAAGTTAAAGGAAAAACTCCAACTCGCGAACTCGTCAACTCAAATGGCCAAGCTCCAACGGATTACAACTGTCGTGACAGGCGGCACAGCATCGCTGTTGTTGCCAGCTATTCTTGCAGCCCCTTCCACGGGTCGCCAGGAAGACGTTCGATCAGTTGCTTTGAAACCAGTGGCGCGGCCGTCTTGATATCCCAGGTGAAGCCGTCCGAGAGCAAAGGGCTGATGTCCGCCACGAACCCCGGGTCGTGCAGCTTCGCCGCGATGTTCTTCTCGTATTGCGCGCGGCTGACCTCGTGGCCTTCCTCTTTCATGTACGCCAGGAACGCCGTGATCACGCGATCGGGTGTGACTGCTGGGTTCGCCAGCGCGGTCGCGAGATCGAACAAGTCGCGGCCCTGTTTGCGTTGATACAACGCGCGGAACTTGGTGCCCAGCAGTTCGTCGAGCTCGTAGCTGTGAATACTGCAGCTACCCTCGAACCATCTCGAGGAGACCTTGAAGGGAATCTCCTTGAAGCCGTAGACCGCGAAATGCTCACGCGTATTGATCTCGACTTTCAACTTGAGCGGGATTGGTGTCGCGTCTTCGGAGTTGAACTTGTATGCGAAGGTGACACGGCCCTCGCTCTGTTTCCACTGAGGCTTGCCGAGCCACGGATCGAGGACGGCGCGCAGCGCCTCCATCATGGGACCGGCCTTCTCCGCCTTGGTCTGGACAAGGTCGATGTCTTCGGAATAGCGCGCGGCCGGCCTCAGGTGGAGCTTGTAGAGTGCCGTGCCACCGCGAAACGCGAGCGAGTCGTGCAGAACCTTGTTGGAAAATATTTCGACCAGAGCGCGGCTGATCACGAGGTCTTGCTCGACCTGGAAGTCCTGCACCCACGGTGCTTCCGTGCGCCACTCGGAAATGTAGTCGCGCGGGATCACAGTTCAGCCTCAACGTTGGCGTTGACGTAGAGCTTCCAGCCTTTGTTGCGACGGGAGCGCTTACGAGGTGCCTTCGGCAACAGCAGAGTGGATTGCTTTGCGTGCTCGCGCACATAGGCTTTCAGGGCAGCGGTCTTCTCGTCGAAACCCAGATGCTCTAAGAGGTATCCCAGCCGTTGCGCCCAGCCGACCGGCACCGTCCGTGCAGCCGCAGCCAGTTTCTCCGCGTCAATCCGTTCCACGAGTTCAGAAAGAACCGTCGCCACTTGATTGAGTCCACCTGCGTGTTCGACGTATCCCACCAGGTCCAGTGCCGTCGCTTCTGGCGACGAGACCAGGACGATGCCTCGTGGCGTATTGAAACTTTGGACGGGCACTTCGGCCAGGCGCTTTCGCATCCTGAATGCAACGCGCACCGCTCCGCAGTGGATTGGCCTGCGGCTCTTCGGAAGGAATACCTGGAACTCCTGCGGCCGGTGGTGCGCGGCACCGTAGTACTGTGCGGCCGTTAGTAGGCCCGCGTAGTAAGGGAGTTTGAGCTTCTTCATGAGTGCCGGGATGAACTGGTCAGCGGGAAGGCATTCGAGCGTTCGGTACTCTGGCGGCACGATGACGTAGAATCCCCGCGCAGGAGAAGCGACCAGCCCTTGCTTGGCGAGACGCCCGAGGGCAAGCTTGGCCGCTGCTGCTGAAACACCCAGTGCTTTCTGGGCTTCAAGTGAGGTGAAGTGATACCGCCCGCTGGCGGCGAGGCCGTTGATGTAGTCTCGCGTATTGGGGCGGCTTGATTCTGATTTCATATGCGTAAAGTATCATTTTATGATACTTTACGCTAGTGATTCGGTTGATAGAGGGAGATTCCTGGGAGATATTGCGATCGGGCGCCTCGCCTCTGCCGGCGAGCGTCAGCTGGGGGTTACTTGGGTAGAATCACGACCATGACGCTCAGTGAAACTCTCAAACAGCTCAAAGCGCTCGGCACTGCGAAGGTGCGGGCGCAGAACGCCAAGAGCGGCGCCGGGGACAATCAGTTCGGCGTCAGTCTCGGGAACATCCGGGTGCTGGCGAAGAAGATCCGCACGAACCATGAATTGGCACCGTCACTTTGGGAGACCGGGAACGTCGACGCCCAGTTTCTGGCAACGCTGCTGATCCAGCCCAAGAAGCTGTCGGCCAGAGAATTGGATCGGATGGTGCGGTCCCTCACCTTTGTGCGCGTGGCGGACTGGCTCATCGCCTATGTCGTGCGGCAACACCCCGACAAGGAGGCACTCCGCCGGGACTGGATGGCCGCGGACGACCGTTGGGCGGCCCGCGCCGGATGGGACCTCACCGCCGAGCGGGTCGCGAAAAGTCCGGACGGGCTCGACCTTCCGGCGCTGCTGGCTCGCCTCGAAGCGGAAATGGCGGACGCCGATCCCGAAGTGCAGTGGACGACGAACAACACGCTTGCGGCCATCGGCATCCACTTCACCAAGCACCGCAAGCGGGCCATCGCCATTGGCGAGACGTTGGGAATCTATCGGGACTATCCCGTTTCGAAGGGCTGCACGTCCCCCTTCGCCCCGATCTGGATCAATTACATGGCGAGCCGGGCCACCGATTAGACGCCGGCCACCGATTAGACGCGGGCCACCGATTAGACGCGGGCCACCGATTAGACGCCGGCCACCGATTAGACGCCGATTAGGCACTGATTGCGGGTACGCCATCGGTGCCTAATCTGTGTTTAATCGGTGGCCCACGGCGAGCATCCGATCCACGTCAGCCTCGTTGTTGAAGAAGGCGATCGCAACACGCACGCGCGTGATCGGTCCTGCGCCGGCCGCCGCGTCCGGCGGCGTCACCTCCTGGAGGCTCACCTTCACCCGTTCGGCGTCGAGGATCCTGGCGGCCTCCGCTTGCCGCTTGCGGATATAGAAACTCACGATTGGCGAGCGGTTGTTTTCGGGTGTGGCGATCGGAATCTTCCGTTCGGCCAGTCCGCTCCGGAAGCGCGTCACGAGCGTCTGCGATCGCGCTTCGATCTTGTCGAGCCCGATACGCTGCAGGTATTTCAGGGCGGCATCCAGCTCGTACAGTTCGCCGAACGCCAGCGTCGCGTACTCGAACTTTTTCGCGTCCCTCTGTTGCCCGGCCGGCCGCGACCGCCAGCCCACACTTGACGGCTGGATCTTGTCCAGCAGCTCGCGGCGCACGTAGAAGACGGCCACGCCGAATCCCGCCATCAGCCACTTGTAGGTGCCGGCGGTGCAGAAGTCGACGTTTTCCGCGCGGAGGTCAACGGGGCCAGTGCCCATGAACTGAACGGCGTCGCTATACAGGTACGCGCCGTGCGAGTGGGCGAGCGCGGCGAGCGCCTTCATGTCGTGGCGGTAGCCACTGTTGTTGTTGACCCACGCCACCGAGATCAACCGGGTCCTGCCGTCCACCAGCTTCTTGAAGTCCTCGACCGGGGCGGCGCCGTTCCGGCTCTTCACGACGCGGATCTCGACGCCTTGCGTCGCGGCGAGCCGCTGGTAGATGACCGGCGTGCTCGGATACACCAGGTCGTCGTAGACCACGTTGTCGCCGGCCTTGAAATCGAGCGAGTTCACCACGATGTTCTCGCCCTCGGTGGTCGACGACAGGAACGCGATTTCGTCCTCACCGGCCCCGAACATCCCGGCATAGAGCTTTCGCACCTCGTCTGCCTTGGCCAGCATCTCCCCGACCGTGTAGGTGCGGCGGGCGCGTGTGTCGGTCCACTCGTGCGCGGCATCCACTACCGCCTGCGAGATCAGACCGGTGTACGCCGTGTTGAGGAAGGTGTACTCGCGAAGGGCCGGAAAGTCCTTGCGGACACCGAGCGGATCGTCGGCCGTGCCCACGGTTCGCTGCAGGGGCGCGAGCGCCGCCGTTGCGGTGACACCGAGAAAGTCTCGACGGGAAAGATCCATGGGTGGCTCCTACTCCGATCCATCCGCTCGCCCGACTTCCACATACACCTCGTCGTCTTCGCGGGTGACGCGGACCGTCCACGGATTGCAGCACACCTCGCAATCCTGGACGTAGCTGCCTCGGACATCGGGCTCGACGTAGAGCTCGATCTCCTCGCTGCAATAGGGGCACGTCACGATGTGCGTGTCGCCCATGATTCATTCTCGTAAGTTGACAGTTGAAGGTTGACGGTTGACAGTTGAGTTTCAAGTTTCCAGTTGAGTTTCCCAATTCGAAATTGCGCGTTGAACTGGCAACCGGTAACTCTCAACTCAAATCGTAACTGGCAACTGTCAACTGCCAACTCCCGTCGCGTCATTTCACCCACACCGTATTGACGCGCGCGGTCTGCTTGCCCGTTTCCACGTGCGGCGGGCCCCACAAGATCGTCAGGGTTGATCCCGTAAGCGCACCAGCTCCAAAGTCGACGCTGGTGGTAGTACTGCTCGGCATGATCGTTACCGACGCGCCTTGCAGCGACCACGTACCTGCGAAGCTAGCCTGGAAAGACATATTGGCGCCGATCCGGCAATCGTTGCGCGAAGTTTCGTTCAGCTCGAATACTTGCGGTCTCGCCATGAGCGTCAAGGTCGCGTTGTCGGTGACCACGGGGCAGCTGTTAGGCGGGCTGGGAACGGAAACGGCCGGCAGGCCGACACCGTTGATTTGTTGAAGGACATAGCGGCCCGACGCGGCCTGCACCGCGGGGTCGATTGCCGCATCGGCGTCTTCGTCCGCGTTGCGTTTTTGCACGGCCACAACCGCGGCACCGGCTCCCACGCTGCCGGCGATGCCGGCAATCGCGAGGCCGTTCACGCCGCCACCCCCCGCGCCCGCGCCGCCACCTCCGGCGGAGGCCGCGGTCCCCGACGCTTGCGCCGCGGTGGCCACGTTGGTCTGCGCGATCGTGGCCGCCGCGCTCTGGCCCTGGAACGTGGCCTGCACCTGGATCTGCACGCTGCCGCTCGCGAGCGGATTCACCGCACCGGCGGCCGCCCGGCCGGCGGCATTGGTGGTGATGGTGAGCGTCTGCGAACCGCCCGTAAAGCTGGCGTTGCCGCCGCCAATGGTGAAGCGCACCACCGCGCCGGGCACCGGCAGCCCGTTCTGATCTCGCACTTCAACCACGGGGGCGACGGCCGTCTTCTGTTGGATCACGTTGACCGCGTCTTCGCCTTCGATCACCACGATGCGTAGCGCACCGGACGGCTTGCGGACGTCCTGGCCGGCCAGCGCCACGACGGGACTGAAACACACGTACAGGAGAAGTAATCCCGTGATTCGCGGTGCGACATTCTTCATGCAAAATACCTCGGAGCAGTGGCTCGTAGATGCCGCTTCCGTATGTGACTCGCGTGATCGCGGGGCAAGTTGTCGCGATTCACCCGCTACTATGACGCCGTGGTGCAGTTTGCGCCACTGCCGAATGACGATGGATCGCTGCGGGCCCATGTGGATTGCGCCACGAAAGGGACGCGACCTGGATCGAACATGACCACAGCTATAATCGCGACTCGAAACGATGAGGGTGACGGACGCCGTTCTCGAAGTCGTGGTGGCGTCAGCCGTATGGCTGGTCAGGCGCCATCGCGCGGCCTCGGGCGTCGAACGATGAGCATCCGCGTGGGAATTCCGCTGAGCGTGGTGATACCCGTCGACAATGAGCAGGACGCGATCGTGGGGGCCGTGGAGGAAGTGCAACGGCTGGTCCTCGATCGCGTGCCAGGCTCGGAGCTCGTGGTGGTGGACGACGGCTCGCGCGATCGCACCGGCCCGTTGCTCGATGGCGCCGCGGCGCGAGACCCGCGCGTGCGCGTGATCCACCAGTAGAACACGGGGCACGGCGGCGCCGTGATGGCGGCGCGGTGGCGAAGCGGTTGCCAACCGATCGGCTTCATTTCGATCGGGCCGTCGCGAACGTGGATCCGGCGCAGCACCAACTGGTGATGGCAGACGGCGAGTCGATTGCCTACGACACCCTGATCTCGTCGATGTCGCTCGACGATTTGCTGACCTCGCTGGTCGGGTGGCCCGAGCTGTCGGCGGCGGCGTCGCGGTTCGTGTATTCGTCGAGCCACATCATCGGCGTGGCCTGGAGGGGAGGACGCCGGAAGATCTGAACACGAAATGCTGGATTTATTTTCCGGAAGATCGCGTGCCGATCCACCGGGCCACCGTGTTCAGCAACTACTCGCCGAACAACGTTCCGACCGCGACGCTGCATTGGTCCTTGATGGCCGAAGTGAGCGAGTCCTCCAGGAAGCCGGTGGACGTGAACACGGTCATTGCCGACGTCGTGAATGGATTTCTGTCGTGCGGTTTCATCGATCGGTCGACGATCGTCTCCATGTGGCACCGGCGGCTCGAACACGGATATCCGACGCCGTGGCTCGGCCGCGACGCGGTGCTGGATCCGATCCAGGACGCGTTACGCGGGGCGTCAATTCTGAGCAGGGGACGATTTGGCGCCTGGAAGGACGAAGTGTCGAACCAGGATCACTCGTTCATGCAAGGCGTGGAGGCTGCCGATCACGTGTTGACCGGCAGCCACGAGCCAACCTTTCACGCCGAGATCGCCAACTAGCGCGTCAGGAACCGTGCGTCGTGAAAAAGCGCGAAATTGCGACTAGCCGGACTGTTTCAGGAGGACCAGGACCAACTCGAGCCGGTTGCCAACGCCGATCTTCTTGTAGAGGCTGGTCAGCCGGTTCTTGACACTTTGCTCGCTAATCCCGAGACGCTCCGCGATGGTTTTGTTCGAGGCGGCGCCGAGAATGGCCTCGGTGATTTCTGACTCTCGCGGCGTCAATTTGACGGCCGGTGGGGGTAAGGCTTTCATGCGCTGAGGATGAAGCGCGGCCGTTCGAAGCTCAACAGTCGAATGCGTGCATTTGCGTTCATCCATCTGGAAAACTGTCAAAATGGGAAACGGATGACGGGTGTCGAGAACGCAAACGGTGAGCGCCTCGATTCGTGGAAGGCCATTGCCGCGTACCTTGGTCGCGACGTCGGCACTGTGCGGCGATGGGAGCGCACGCGCGGCCTTCCAGTGCATCGAGTTCCCGGCGGCAAGGGCAGCTCAGTGTTCGCTTACACATCTGAAATCGACGCGTGGCTGCACACCGCCCAGCAGGAGACTTCAGCGGAGTTGTCGGCGCCGGCCGTCGCATCGCCCGATCTCGACGCCGATCCCGCGGCTCCTCGTGCATCGACGCGATGGCAATGGCTGGTCGCGTCAGCTGCTATCGCTACGCTGTCACTGCTCGGCTGGCGGATGCAGCGACCGAGTGCGAGCGTTGGTGATGTGCGCGTCGAGATTGCTCGCGAAGGCGTCACGGCCAGCACGACGAGCGGCGAGATGCTTTGGCAACATCGCTTTCAAGCCGACGCGCGGCATTTTCTCTCCGAAGTCAGTGAGCGCGTGCGCCTGATCGGCGGCGACGAGCCCACGGTGTATGCCGCCACAGCCAATCGCCTCCGGCGCGCGGACGAGACCGTCGAGAGCGGCGAGCTCACGGCGTTGACGCTGCGCGGGCGGCCGCGGTGGACGTTTGCGTTCGACGACACGCTGACCCTCGGCGGCAAGCCGTTCGGCCCGCCGTGGGCGATCACCGCGTTTGCCGTCGACGATGCGCGTGGCGATCGGCGCATCGCCGTGGCCGCGCATCATTGGACGTGGGGCCCGAGCCTGATCGCGGTGCTGGACGACACCGGCAGGCGCCTGGGCACGTATACCAATCACGGCTGGGTCGAGCAGCTGCAGTGGGTGGGACGCGATCGACTCGCCGCCGGTGGATTTTCGCAATCGAAGAACGGCGGACTGGTCGCGCTGATCGACACGTCCAAACTCGACGGCCAATCACCTGAACCCGACGCCCGCGACCAATGCCAGAGTTGCGGCCGGACCCTGCCGTTGCGTGTCGCGGTGATGCCGCGGACGGAGATCAATCTCGCCACGCACTCGCGCTTCAATCGCGCCATCCTCGAGCGCAGCGGCGATCGGTTGATTGCGCGCACGGTGGAAGTGCCGGCGGCGGGGCAGGGAGTGGCGGACGCGATCTACGAGTTCACGCCCGCGCTCGACCTGGTGGCCGCGTCATTCAGCCAACGCTACTGGGAAGTGCACGATCAGCTGTTTGCCGAGAAGAAGCTCGATCACGATCGCGCCAGGTGTCCCGATCAGGACGGACCGCGCCCGATCCACATGTGGTCCCCCGACGCCGGCTGGCAGATGGTGGCTACCAGGTAACGCGCGCGCGCAGCTGCAGCGTTCGCGGGAAGCCGCTGTCGCTGCGGATCTCGCCAAAGGTGGCCGAACCCCACTGATTATTCGGTCCCCGGAAGTCGCGCGCGTTCAGCGCGTTGATGATCTCGGCGCGTAGCCTCAGCACGCCCTTCGGCATCCGAACGGCGCGATCCACCGCGACGTCCACCAGCCGCCGGCCGGGCGTGCGCGCGCGGCCATCGGCGCGCGGCGCGCTCCCCAGGGTGAACGGCGCGGCTTCGGACCACGCGGCCGGGTTCAACCACTTGATGCAGCTGCAGGCCGGATCGAAGCTGTCCACCGGATTGGTGGTCAAGAGGGGATCGACGCCGGTCACGACGTTGGGCCGCTGGCTGCCTGACAGTAACCCGCTGTTCTGCGCCGCTTGCGCGATGGCGATCGGGAAGCCGCTTTGCAGCGTGGCGGTGACGCTGGCGGAAAATCCAAACGGCAGGTCCACCGTGCCGGACACGTTCAACCGGTGCGGTATGTCGAGCACCGACAGCCCGTACTCGGACTCGATGTCGTAGTAATTCCGGATCGCCGACCCTTCAGAAAAAAAATTGCTCTCTCCGAATTGATTGTCGCTGGCGCGGCTGAGCGAGTAATTGGCCAGCACCGACCAGCGATCGAACCGGCGGGCGGCGCCGAGAATCAGCGCGTCGAAGCGCGATCGCGCGAGCGCCGATCGCATCGCGAACACCGCATCGAATTGCGGATCGGGCCGCAGGAGCTGGCCTGCCGGAATCTCCCTGCCGGCCAGGATGCCCACCGCGAGCGGAGTGCCGAAGAATGGGTTGGCGACCGGTTGCAGCAGCCCCGTGCCGAGCGACAGGTATCGCGGATCGAGCTGGTTGACGTTGAAGAACGACCCGCTGGAGCCGCCGATCGCGAGGTTGCGCCCCGCGGCGCCGGCGTAGGCCGCGTTCACGCGCAGCCCATCCCAAAGTTCTCGCTCGATCTCGACCGAGAAGCGATGGTAATGGCCAGGTGTGCTTTGCGGATCGACGAACTCAACACCGCCGCCGACGCCGGTCATCACCCCCAGCGCGTTTCCGGACGGTTCGGCGATGCCGTTTGGAAACGGGTTGGTGAGCGAACAGGTCGAGCAGGGAATGAAACGGTTCTCCAGCGTGCTGACCAGGTTGGTCGTGACGTTGTAGCCGCGCGTGCCGGTACCGATTTCCGAAGCGGCGATGCCTTGCTGCGGCGCACGGAACAGGCCGTAGCCGCCGCGCAGGATGGTGCGATCGTCGATAGCGAAGGCGGCCGTGATGCGCGGCACCAGCTTCCAGCGATCGGCGCTGCCCTGCATCGTTGGCGCGCCGTTGGTGCCGGCGTAGACCAGGCCGCCGGTCAACGTGAGCGGCATGCCGTCCGGCCGCGTGGCGGCGATCCGAATCGGAAACGGCGTCTCGGACGCCCATCCGACGGCGAGGCGATCGTGCTTCTCGCGCAGCCCGTCTTCGAACTCGTAGCGCAGCCCGGCGCTGACCGTGAACCGCGGATGCAGGCGCAGTTCGTCCTGCACGAACACGGCGCCGTAGCGGAGATAGGCGTCGATCGGCGAGCTGGTGTAGATGAAGCCGGTCGCGGGGTAGCCGAGGAGAAAGCTCGCCATCGCATCGCCGGTCGCGGCGGCGGCGGTCAGCGGATCCGGACCGTTGGTGAAATCACGGGTGAACCCGAAGGAGCCGCTGCCGCCAAGATTCCTGAAGTCGACACCGGTCACGCGGTATTCACCGCCGGCGCGCACCGTGTGGCGGCCCCTGAGCGTCGTGAAGATCCCCGAGGCGTTGTGCGCGTAGAACACGCCCCGCTGCCGATCGCGATCGCCGAGCAGCGCCCCGCCCTGCCCATAGTCGCTCACGCCAATCGATGGAAATTTCCTGAACGGCACGATCGAGATGAAGCGGGGATCGAAACCGAGACTGGCCGGATCGAAATCGGCGCCGCGGTTGTCGTCCAGGAACTGGTTCAGCCCGTATCGCATCTGCACGAGCGAGCGATCGCGGACCGTCCACGACTGATTCACCGCGAGAAAGTGGACGCGGCGCACCAGCGCGCCGTCACCGGGGTCGGCGCCATTGGCGAACAGATCGCCGCCGAAGAATCGGGCGTCAGGTTCCGCCGAGCGATACCACGCATACAGCAGCGACGTCTTCACATCCGCGTGCCACTGATGCGTCAGTTTGCCGGTGAGTTGCCGGGCTTCGTCCAGCACGCTGGCATTCACCGGCAGCGACTGGCCGGCGGGTGAGTGAGGCAGGTGGGCGAGCATCGCCACCGCCACGGGATTCAGCCGCGACTGCGGGATCTGACTGTCCGGAAACGGATCGCGCAGGAACCGTCCCGGCGCCGATGGATCCGGGCGCGTCGTGAGCGGATCGTAGATGGTCACGCCCGACAGCGAAAAATCACCGCGCCGCTCGGCGGCGGTCGGTAGATTCAGCACCGTGTTGCGCGGGCTGGCCGTGCGATAGCCTTCGCCGCTGACGAAAAAAAACGTTCGGTGGCGACGGATCGGACCGCCCAGCGATCCCGCAAACAGGTGATACGACGTCTCGACGCGCGGCAGGTTCGCCTGCGCCGCGAAGAACAGTTGCGCCTGCGTCGCGTCCGGCCGGTTCTGGTAGACGCCGCTGCCGCTCCAGGCATTGGCTCCCGATCGGGCCGAGACGCTGAACACGCCGCCCGACGTGCGGCCGACCTCGGCATCGTAGGGCCCCAGCTGCACGCGCATTTCTTCGACCGATTCCATGCCCGGAATGAGGGTGGCGCGATTCTGGATGTCGACGATGGGCACGCCGTCGACGACGTAGGTGTTGGCGCGCCGGGCGCTGCCGGCCATCGAGATGAGCGAGGCGTTCGATTGATCCTGCTGGCGCACGAACACCGCGTTGCCGGTGGGAAGCACCGTCGGCGCCAGCGCCGCCATGATGAAGATGTTGCGTCCGGCCGTCGGTTGCGAGACCAGCGCCTCGCCGCTGAACGCGGTGCCGAGCACGCCGTTCAGACGATCGGCGGCACTCGCATTGACGACCACATGTTCGGTGATCTGGCCGGGCTCGAGCGTGAAGTCGAGCGTGATCGACGCATGGGTGCCGACCACCACGTCCTGCCGATCGATCACCTTGTATCCAGGCGCGCTCACGCGGACGTGGTAGACGCCCGGCGGCAGGTTTGGCAGCAGGTACTCGCCGGCACTGTTGCTGGTGGTCGTGGTCGTGATACCCGTTCGATCGTCGAGCAGGTGAAGGGTGGCCTCAGGCACACCGCCGGCGGCGTCGGAGACGCGGCCACGAATACTGCTGGAAAGGGTTTGCGCCGACGTCGAAGAAGCCAGGGAGACGGAAAGGAGAAAACACGTCATCCGGACCGCGCCGAACCTCATGCATGCGCATCATAGCTGGATCGAGCCGGTCGAAGAATGGATCGGTTCTCGCATACCCCACCGCTATGAGATGGGAAGGTGGACGTCGTAGTACCAACATTGAGGACCGGCGCGGCATAGGCATGGGGACCATTGGTGGCGGCGGCGTCGGAATGCTGCTGATCGTGCTGGCTGTGTCGTGCCTCACTGGAACCAATCCGCTGGCGCTGCTCCAAATGGCTGAGCAGGTTTCGCCGCAACAAACTCAAGAAGTTCCCGCCGGCGCGCCGGCGGGCGACCCGGCGGCCGAATTCGTGGCCGTGGTGCTTGGCGATACGGAAGAGACCTGGAACCGCATCTTCTCAGCGATGGGGCGACGCTACCAGGAACCGGTGCTCGTGCTCTTCGAGGGGTCGGTCCAGTCCGCGTGCGGTGGGGCGTCGGCGGCCAGCGGGCCGTTCTATTGCCCGGCGGATCAAAAGGTCTATCTCGATCTGTCGTTCTTCCGCGAGCTCGACCAGCGCTTCGGCGCGCCGGGCGATTTCGCGCAGGCCTATGTGGTGGCGCACGAAGTGGGTCACCACGTGCAGAACCTGCTCGGCATCAATCGCCAGGTGCGCGAGGCGCAGCAGGGGAAGGACCGCGCCGTCGCCAACCAGTGGTCGGTCGCGCTCGAGTTACAGGCGGACTGCTTCGCGGGCATCTGGGGCCACCACGCCAGTCGCAAGCAGCTGCTCGATGAGGGCGACGTCGAGGAAGGGCTCGCCGCGGCCGCCGCCATCGGCGACGACCGCCTGACGAAAGGGCGCGTCTCGCCCGACAGCTTCACCCACGGCACCTCCGAGCAACGCGCGCGGTGGCTGCGGCAGGGACTCTCCTCGGGCGACGTCAACAGTTGCGATACGTTCAGGGCGACGACGTTTTAGGGTCTTGGGTCTTGGGTCTTGGCATTTCAAGACCCTAGGACCCAGGACCCCTAGCTACCAGATCTTTACTCTGCGCTCCACCGGCAGAAACAGCTTGTCGCCTTCCTTCACGCCAAAGGCGGCGTAGAACTCCGGAATGTTCCTGACCGGCCCATTCGCGCGATACATCTCCGGCGAGTGCACATTGGTGAGCACCTGCTGCCGGAGCGACTCTTCGCGCTCCTTCGCCTTCCACGACTGCGCCCACCCCATGTAGAAACGTTGATCGGCCGGAATGCCGTCGATGGCCGGCGCCTGCTGGCCCTTGAGTGACAGCAGATACGCCTGCCGCGCGATGACCAGCCCCGTCAGATCGGCGATGTTCTCGCCGAGCGTCAACGCGCCGTTCACCTTGAGACCGGGCAGCGGCTCGAATTCGCTGAACTGGTCGATCAGCTCTTTCGCCCGCTTTTGATATTCGGTTTCGTCGGCTTTGGTCCACCAGTCGCGCAGCGCGCCCGTGGCGTCGAAGCGCCGGCCCTGGTCGTCGAAGCCGTGGCCCATCTCATGGCCGATCACCGCGCCGATGCCGCCATAGTTCACCGCATCCTCGGCGTCGAGATTGAAGAACGGGGGTTGCAGGATGGCGGCGGGGAAGACGATCTCGTTGCGCACCGGGTTGTAGTACGCGTTGATGGTCTGCGGCGTCATGCCCCACTGTTCGGGGTCGATGGGCTTGCCGGCCTTGCCCAAGTGGAACGTGTTCTCGTGCAGGAACGCGCGCATCACGTTGCCGGCGAGGTCGTCCTTCACGATCTCGAGCTTCGAGTAGTCGCGCCACTTGTTGGGATAGCCAATCTTGGGATTGAACCTGGCCAGCTTCGCCTGCGCTTCCTTCTTGGTCTCCGGCCCCATCCATTCGAGCGTGTCGATGCCGGCCTTGTAGGCCTGACGCAGGTTGGCCACCAGGCCCTCCATGCGCGCCTTGGCCTCGGGCTTGAAGTGCCGGTCGACATACAGTTTGCCGAGCATCTCGCCCATGTTGCCGTTCACGGTGTTGATCGCGCGCTTCCACCGCGGCTGCTGTTCTTTCACACCGCGCAGCGTGGTGTTGTAGAAGCCGAACTCGGCATCGACCACGGCCTTGTTGAGATACGGCGCGAAGCCGTTGAGCAACGAGGCTTTCAGGTACGGCTTCCAGCTCTCGACCGGCATGTCGCTGACGATCGCCGCCAGTGCCTTCACATAGGTCGGCTGGCTGACCACGACGTTGGGAATCCCGTTGACGCCAAGCTCGGTGGTCCACGCGCTCCAATCAAAGCCGGGGAACTGCCTGCCCAGATCGGCGACCGCGACTTTGTTGTAGGTCTTCACCGCGTCGCGGTTTTCGACGTTGGTCCAGTGCGCGCGCGCCAGCCGCGTTTCGAGCGCGAAGATCGCCGCCGCCGACTTCGCCGGTGCCGGATCGTTCACAAACGTCAGCAGCGTGGTGAGCAACGTCACGTACTTGTCCCGGTATTCCTTCAGCTTGGGATCGTTTTGCAGGTAGTAGTCACGGTCGGGCAGGCCGAGGCCGCCCTGATACACGTAGAGGATGTCGTGCGTCGGCTGCTGCGCGTCGCCGTCGACGTAGCCGATCATCGGGTTGATCAGGTTCAACTTGAAGAAGTGCCCGAAGTGGCGGGCCACATCGCTCTTGGTCTTGAGCGCGTCGATGGCGGCGAGCTCCGCGCCAAGCGGCGTGATCCCGAGCTCCTCGGCGCGTGTTTCGTTCATGAAGCTCTCGTAGAAGTCGCCGATCTTCTGCGCCTCGGACCCGGGGGTCTTGGCGGTCGACTTCGCGGCTTCCTCGACGATGTTGCGCAAATCGACCTGCGCCTTGTCGAACAGGATGTCGAAGGCTCCATAGGAGGCCTTGTCGGCGGGAATCTCGGTCGTGGCGAGCCATCCGCCGTTGACGTAATGGAACAGGTCATCCTGTGGGCGGACGCTGTTGTCGACGGCGGCGAGATCGAGCCCCGACACCGGCGGCGTGGCAGGCGGCGGTGGATCGCCTGGCCCGGAACACGCGGCGACGGTGACACACAGGGCGATCAGGAACGCACGAATCATCACCAACTCCAGTCCGAAGATCTTACCCCGCGCCGGGGTAGAATGCCTGTTCATCAGACAATCGATGCGTGAGCGGAGGGACGAGTGCAGGACTGGCTGCCGGCCATTGCAGCGTTAGTAGGCGCGTTGGCGGCGTTCGGCATCTGGGCGCATGGCAGCCGGCGCCGGCTGGTGTCGAAGGCAGCCGAGCTCGAGCGCGCGCTCGAAACTCGTACCACGGAGCTCGAATCCGCGCGCATTCAGCTGCAGCGCCTGAGCACCGAGGATTCACTGACCGCGGTCGCCAACCACGAACAGTTTCTGGAATTCCTCGAACGTGAGTGGCGCCGCTCACGCCGTGACGGCCTGCCGCTGACGGTGATCTTCCTGGACGTCGATCACTTTCGCGCCTACAACCGCCAGTTCGGCCGCAAGGCCGGCGATGAAGTGTTGAAGCAAGTCGGCCGCGTGGCGGCTGACGTCGTCGGGCGGCCGGGCGACCTCGCCGCCCGATACCACCGCGACGAGTTCGCGCTGGTGCTGGCGTCGACCGACGGCGCCGGTGCGTTCAACATCGCTGAGCGGCTCCGCTTGTCGATCGAGGAACTGCAGATACCAGCGGCCAACGACGCGCCCGCGCCGGTGGTGACCAGTTCGGTGGCCACCGCCACCGCGGTGCCGCAACGCGAGTCGGCTTGGGAGGAGCTCGACCTGATCAAGGCCGCGCGTCATGCGCTGCGTGAAGCGCGCGCCACCGGCGGCAACCGCGTCTTGCGAGCCAACCTTGGCTTGGCCGGTCCGCCGGAACTGGTCAGAAGATAATAGGGGCTTGGGACTTGGGGCTTGGGACTTGGGCCTGCGAGTCGACAGTCCAATGCATCTTACCCTCACAAGTTGCATCGTCCGCCCGTGGGCGGGCACCGACGCTGAATCGCTGCAGCGTCACGCCAACAACCGCAACATTTCCATCAACCTTCGCGATCGATTTCCGTTCCCGTACGAAATGCAGCACGCCACGACCTTCCTGGAGTGGATCGCCAAACCACCCGCGCCTACCGTGTGGGCCATCGAGGTGGACGGCGAAGCGGCGGGCGGCATCGGCATCGAGTTGCACACCGACGTCGAGCGGGCGTCCGCAGAAATCGGCTATTGGCTCGGCGAGCATTATTGGCGCCGCGGGATCGCCACCGAGGCGTTGCGGGCGGTGACGGCCGAGGCGTTCAAGCGGTTCGAGATCACGCGCCTCTATGCAGTACCCTTTGCCGATCACACGGCCTCGGTCCGGGTGCTCGAAAAAGCGGGCTACGTGAAGGAAGGGCATCTTCGACAGAGCGCGATCAAGGGCGGTAAGCTCCGCGATCAATTCCTGTACGCCTCCTATAAACCCCTATGAAAAAGCTACTACTCACCGTTGGTCTCGTTGGCTGGACAGCTGCCTCCGCGTCTACCCAAGCCCCAAGTCCCAAGTCCCAAGCCCCCGGTTTTCCTTTGACGGTCGATAGCATCATGCGCGGGCCGGAGCTGGTCGGCAATCCGCCGAACAATCTGCGGTGGTCCGGCGATTCGAGAGAGCTGTACTTCGAATGGCTGATGCCCAAGGAGGACCTGCCGGCCACGTGGGTGGTGGCCCGCGACGGCACCGGGCTGCGCCGGCTGTCGGACGCGGATCGGCGACGCGCGCCGGTGGCCAATGGGCAATGGGACGGCCCCCGGCGGCGCATCCTCGGCGTCGATCGCGGCGACATCGTCGTGATCGATACCGTGGAGCGCAGGCGCATCGACGTCACCCGGACGACCGGGGCGGAAACCAGCCCGCGGTGGACCCGCGGCGAAACCCACGTGACCTTCGTGCGCGACAACAACCTGTTCATCGTGCCGGTCGAGAGCCCACCCCACGACGCAAAGTCCGCGTCGTGGGGACCCCGGGGCGTGGCCGCCGGCGGCCTGGTGCAGCTCACCGACGTGAGCGCCCGGCGCGCGGATCCGCGCGTGACCGACAGCCAGAAGTTTCTCAAGGAAGAAGAAGCGAAGCTGCTGGATTGGGTCGCGGAAGCCGCGGCCCGCCGCAAGCGCCGGGAAGCGCTCGATCGCGCCCGCGCGCTGCCGAAATTCGAGCTGGCCGAGCGGCAGACCATCGCCGACGCCGCGGTGTCGAGCGACGCCACCTTCGCGTTCCTCCTGATGAACGAGCGCGCGCAGTCGCGCGCCTCGCAGGTGCCGCGCTTCGTCAGCGAATCGGCGTTCACCGAAGAGATCAACGCGCGCACCAAGGTCGGCGACGCGCAGGATCGGCGGCGGCTGGCGATCCTCAACCTCGCGTCGGGCGAGGGCGTCTGGGCCGGGCTCGACGGCGTCACCGATCCGATCGCCATTCCGAAACCGCCGGACGGCGACGAGCCGCGGCCGCCTGCCCCGAGCGGAGTCGAGGGGCTTGCGAAGCCGGACGCCGCCCCAAGACGCGACGTGCGATGGGGGTCGCCGCTGCTGTCGCCGGACGGCCGCACCGCGGTGGTGTCGGTGCGCGCGGCGGACAACACCGAGCGGTGGTTGGCCACGATCGATCCGGTCAAGGGGACCACGAAGATCCTCGATCGCATCAAGGACGATGCGTGGGTGCGTGACGGCGGGCAGGGATGGCTGCCCGACAACAAGCGCGTGTGGTTTCTCGCCGAGCACGACGGCTGGATGCATCTCTACACCGTCGACGCCATCACCGGCCAGCGGCACCAGCTGACGTCAGGGAAGTTCGAGGTCGATGGCGTCGAGCTGTCCCCGGACGGCCGCACCTTTTACTTCCAGTCCAACGAGGTCCATCCGGGCGAACGCCATCTGTATTCGATGAGCGTCGACGGCGGGCCGCGCACACGGATCACGACCGAGGTTGGCGGTCATCAAGGCGCCATCTCTCCGGATAGTTCGACGTTCGGACTGGTGTCGTCGTCTGCGAACCGTCCGCCTGAGGTGTTCGTGAAGCCGAATCGCGCCGACGCGAAGGCGACGCGCGTCACCACGAGCCCCTCGAAAGAGTGGCTGGCCCACAAGTGGGTCGAGCCCCAGCTGGTGACCTACAAGGCACGCGACGGCGCCGAGGTGCATGCGCGGTTGTATACGCCGGAGATGGTGGGCGCGAAGCGCGATCCGAAGGCGCCCGCGGTGGTCTTCGTCCACGGCGCCGGCTACCTGCAGAACGCGCACAAGTTCTGGTCGAGTTACTACCGCGAATACATGTTCCATCACCTGCTGGCCGCGCGCGGCTACGTGGTGCTGGATCCGGACTACCGTGCGAGCGCGGGCTACGGCCGGGACTGGCGCACGTCAATCTATCGCTGGATGGGCGGCCACGATCTCAACGACGTCGTCGACGGCGCCCGGTATCTGGCGAAGTCGCACAGAGTGGATGCGAAGCGTATTGGCGTGTATGGCGGCAGCTACGGCGGCTTCATCACGTTGATGGCGCTGTTCACCTCGCCCGACACCTTCGGCGCGGGTGCGGCGCTGCGCCCGGTGACGGATTGGGCACACTACAACCACCAATACACTTCGAACATCCTCAACGAGCCGCACGCGGACGCCGAGGCCTACCGCAAGAGCTCGCCGATCTACTTCGCGGAAGGGTTGAAGGCGCCGTTGCTGATCGCGCACGGCATGGTCGACGTCAACGTGCACTTCCAGGACTCGGTGCGGCTGGTGCAGCGGCTGATCGAATTGCGGAAGGAGAACTGGGAGCTGGCGGTGTATCCGGTGGAAGATCACGGGTTCGTCGAAGCCGCCAGCTGGGCGGATGAATACAAACGAATCCTCAGGTTGTTCGAAACCAATCTGAAGAAGTAAGGCGAGGCGATATCGGGCAGGACTCAAGACCCAAACCCAAGACCCAAGACCGCATGAACTCAGACTTCATCGACCTGCAGTTCCGGGGCAGCCCGCGCGTCATTGCCACGCCGCTCCTCAACGGGCCCGGCGGACTCACGTTGATCGATCCGGGCCCGACCTCGTGCCTGCCGGCGCTCGAGGCCGGCCTGCGCGATCGCGGCTTGACGCTGCGCGACGTGCGGACGCTCCTGCTCACGCACATTCATCTCGACCACGCCGGCGCGACGGGGACCATCGTCGAGCGTGTGCCGGGCATCAAGGTTTACGTGCACGAGCGCGGCGCGCCGCACCTGATCGATCCCGGGAAGCTGCTGGCCAGCGTCACGCGCTTGTACGGCGATCAGATGGACACGTTGTGGGGCGCGTTCCTGCCGGTGCCCGCTTCGCAGGTCACGGTGGTGACGGGAGGCGAGCGACTGGATATCAGTGGGACGTCGATGCGGGTCGCGTCTACGCCAGGACATGCGAAGCACCACGTCAGCTTTCTCGACGAACGTGCCGGCATGGCGTACGTCGGGGACACCGCCGGCATCCGCATTACTGGCGATTACCTGCTCGCGCCCACGCCGCCACCCGATATCGACATCGAAGCCTGGCAGTCAAGCCTCGACGTGATCGAGGCGTGGCAGCCGGTGTCGTTGTTCCTGACGCACTTCGGACCCGTTACGCCGGCACGCGCGCATCTCGCGCGGTTCCGAACCACGCTCACCGCGATGGCGGAAATGGTGCGCGACGCCTTGAAGGCCGGCGGCAGTGAGGAAGAGCAGATTCGTGCGTTTGTGGAGCGGATGCGGCAGGATGCGCGTCGATCGTTACCCGAGCGAGAAGCGAAGGCGACAGAGCTAGCCGCGCCCTTCGATCAGTTATGGCAGGGACTCGCGAGATATTGGCAGAAGAAAGGCCACGCACTCTAAACTAAACCGCGAGAGCCTCCTCGATGTGCACCACCGCAGCCGGCATGCCCGGCTCGACCAGGAACCGCAGCGCGTAACCCGACGGCGTGCCCGTCGATCGGCGGCAGGGCGCCACGCGCCACACCGCGGAAAGGACCCGGCCTTCGCGAAGCCGCGACGGCAGGTGTTCTAAGTAGCTGGACGTCCGTTCGACCTGCAGGTGCACCAGGCGGAACAACGGAATGGCCGCGCCGGCCTCGCATTCCACAAACACGCCGGCGTCGCTGATGTCCCGAGTCATGACCGAGGCAAACCGCACCGCCCCGGACGCATCCTTCCAGGTGAGCCTGGCAGGCACGCTGAAGTTCCGACGCTCGGACCCGCGCTGACTATCCTTGCCATTTCGTTGATGAGCCACGATTTTCACTCCCAGGATTTCGAAAACTGCCCAGCCTTTCACAGCCTGTAACGCAGCCCGACCATCCAAGTTCCGCGCCGAAAGTGTGCAAGCTTTTTGGAATAGGCCGATTCGGGTAAACAGAGTTCTCTAGCGGACTTTCTTGACGATATTAAGCAGGGAGTGGTGGTTAGTAGGTATACACTTAGTCTTGTAATTGGCTACTTAGTAGCCAGGTCGGGCCCGTTTTCGAGCCCCAGCCGCCGCAGCTTCAGGTAAAGGCCGCGCCGCGTCAGGCCGAGCGACCGCGCCGTCTCAGAAATATTGCCGCGATGCCGATTCATCATCTCGCGGATCAGATCGCGCTCGATTTCATCCACCACCGACGCCAGCGTCTGCCCACCGCGAATCGCGACGCGCGCCGGACCCGTTTGCATGTCCGTGGGCGGGCTCGCCGTGAGATCCGCGGACAGATGCTCGGGGCCGATTCGTCCCCCGGCCGGCGCCATCGCCACCGCGCGCTGCAGCTCGTTGCGCAGCTGACGCACGTTGCCGGGCCACCAATACTGGGCAAAGAGGTCGAGCACCTCTGACCCCAGCTGGAGATCGGGCTTGCCGAGACGCTCCGATGCATCGCGGAGGAAGAAGGCGGCCAGGTGGGGAATTTCCTCACGGCGCTGGCGCAGCGGCGGCACGTGGATACGGATCACGCTCAGCCGGTAATAGAGGTCTTCGCGGAACTTGCCCTCGGCGACGCGTTGTTCGAGATCGGCGTTGGTGGCCGTAATCACGCGCACGTCCACCGGCTGCGGACGGTTTTCGCCGACCGGCATGATCTCGCCCTGCTCGAGGAAGCGGAGCAGCTTGGGCTGGACGTCGAGCGGCAGGTCACCGACCTCGTCCAGGAAGAGCGTGCCGCCGGCCGCGCTGCGGATGAGGCCCGGCTGGTCGGACATCGCCCCGGTAAACGATCCGCGGCGATGGCCAAACAACTGGCTGTCGGCCAGCTCGCGCGTGGTGGTCGTGCAGTTGTAGGGCAGGAAGGTGGCGGCGTTGCGCGACGAGCCGACGTGAATCGCGCGCGCCACCAGCTCCTTGCCGGTGCCGCTCTCGCCGGTGATGAGCACTGTGAGGTCGTTCCCCTGCAGCCGCTGGATCTGATCGGCGACGCGGACCATGACCGCGCTGGCGCAGAGGAATCCGGGCAGCAGCGGTTCGAGCGGTCGTTCCGTGGTCGAGTCGACCACGGCGGATGGACGATCGCGCACGCCGCAGAGATCGAAGCCCTGGCGGGCCACCGCCGCCATCATGCGAACGCGACGCAGGAGCGGATGGCCCAGCGGACGTGCCGCGGCGATCACGACATAGCGGAGGCCATCGGGCTCGCGGCCAATCGGCTCGACGACCAGGACGCCGGTGCCGTAGGTGCCGCTCTGCACGGCGAGGCGGGCCACGCTGCGTGCGCCTTCGACATCGGTGCCCGCGTGGGCGATCAGGCGGACGTCGCCGCCCGGCAAGTCGACGAAGACCGCCGTGGCGTCGGCGGTCACCGCCTCGAGGGAGGTTGCGGCAAGCTCGCGCGCAAGCAGGTCCGGCAAGACGGCGGCATCCACCAGCCGCCGCACCAGCGCATCGTCAGCATCGGCGGGCGAGCCGACGTATTCGCCGGTGCCGGGCGGCTGCGCGGCGGCCATCGCGGCGCGCACCTGTTCGAGATCGCGCGTGGCGCCCAGCGCCTCGAAGACCTGCGCCGCGTGTTCGTAATGCCGATCCGCGGTCGATTTGGCGCCGGCCTTGGCGGCGAGGCGGGCGAGCGCGAGCTGGCTGACCGCGGCTTGATACCGCTCGCCGACCAGCTCGAACACGCTCGAGCTCTGGGCGATGTCGTGGTACGCCTCGGTGGTGCGTGTCTGCCGCGCGCGCAAGTCGCCGCGCAGGCGGAGGAACTCTCCCCATGCGCCGGGCGTCATGCGCGGGTCAAGCCGGGGTTCGACCTGCGCGAGTCGTCTGTCCGCTTCCTCCACGCGATCGGCGGAGAGCAGTGCCTCGGCGGCGATCAACTCGGCTTCGATGGTCTCCGCCGGCGGCGCGTTGGTGGACTTGGCGATCTCGTCGGCGATGGCGAGCGCTTCATCCGGCCGGCCGCGCCGTGTCGCGAGCCGCGCGCTGATCACGCGCAGCGACCATTCATACCAGCGGCTCGTGTTGCGGCCGTAGGCGCCGTAGGCCTCGGCCGCTTCGCGCAGATACTCGGCGGCATTCTCGTAGTCGCCGCGCATCAGCGACATTTGTGCGAGCGTGTCGTAGACGGCGCCGGTCGTCTCGTGGAACTGCATGGCGCTGCGCACGTCGAGCGCGCGGTGCAGCACCTTGTCGGCGCGATCGAGATTGCCGACGCGCACGCAGATTTGCCCGAGCGTGGCGAGCGCCACGGCGAGGCCCGGTCCCTGGCCCAGGCCTTCATGGAGATTCACGGCGCGGTCGGCGAGGGCCAGCGCCTGCTCGTAGCGATGGCGAATCAGCGCGACGTTGGCCTGGTTGCCATACACGGTGGCGAGCACGTCGTCGGCCTGCAGCAGCGAGGCCATGCGCTCGGCCTGGCGAAGCGCGGCGTTGGCTTCGTCGTAGCGCCCGGTCTGCGCCAGCATGACGGCCGAGAGCGAGTGCACCATGGCGAGGTGGCGCCGGTCGCCGGCGGCATGCAGCGCCGCCGCCGCCTCGGCAATGTGCTCGCGGACGATCGCCATGTCGCCGACCTGGCGGTAGCACTGCCCGAGATAGAAGTGGGCGAGGCCGATCGCGCGGGAGTCGTGCGCGATTTCGGCCTGCTTGAGCGCCCGGTTATGCAGCGCGATGGCGCGCGACTGTTCGCCGCGGGCAAACGCGACGCGGCCATGTAATCGCCACAAATTCGAGTGCAGGACCTGGGGAAGCTGCTCGCGGAGCGTGTCGGGCGACCGGCCCAGTGCCGTTCCGGCCTGTGCAAGATCCCCCTGCAAGAGGTACGATTCAGCCAGCATGACGCGGACGCTGAGCTCGTCTTCGCGCGTAAGCGATGATGGCGCGCGCAGCAACGGCGCCAGCAGCTCGATGGTGGCGGCGGCTTGGCCCCGCTCGAGCGCCGCGTTGGCGCGGGCGATCACCGGTTGCAGTGCGGCGTTGGCCACGGGGCCGAGTATAACAGCGGATACTTACTATCCAATCGTCATAATCCTTTCTGCAATATGGAGTTGACCGTAGGAAGCCGGACCGATGTGGGTCCGCGGAAGATGAACCAGGACCACCTCGGATGGTGGCCGGAATTGGGCCTGTACGTGGTGGCCGACGGCATGGGCGGCCACAATGCGGGCGAAGTGGCGTCGCACCTGGCCGTGGAAACCATCCACGGGTTCATTGCCGAAAGCGCACAAACCGCCGATATCACCTGGCCGTTCGGCCTCGAGGTGAAGAACTCGATCGACGTGAACCGGCTGATCACCGCCGTACGGCTGGCCAACCGGAAGATCTACAGCGAGGGGGCCAAGTCGCCCGAGTTGAGCGGCATGGGCACCACGGTGGTGGCGGCGCTGGTGGCCGGCGACCGTGTGGCGCTGGTCAGCGTCGGCGACAGCCGCATCTATCGCCTGCGCGACGGGTTGCTCGAGCAATTGTCGTCGGACGACACGTGGCTCGCCTCGGTGCTCGGCGCGAAAGAGGCGGAGGATGCCGATCCGGGACATCCGCTGCGGCATGTGCTCACGAGCGTGGTGGGCACGAAGGACGATCTCAAACCCGAGTCGCGCGAAGAAGAACTCAAGCCGGGCGACCGCTTCCTGTTGTGCACCGACGGCGTCCACGGCAAGCTCGATAGCGCGGCGCTGGCGAGGGTGCTCGAGGGCGCGTCGTCGGCCGCCGACGGCGCGACCAGGCTCGTCGACGAAGCGCTGACGCGCGGCACGAGCGACAACGCCACGGTGCTGGTCATCACGGTGTCCTGATGCGCGCGTTCGTGGTCGTGTTCGTGCTGGCGTTGCTGGTGCCCGCGTGCGGCCGAGAATCATCATCATCGTCGTCAGCATCAGCATCAGCTGCGTCCGCCTCCTTCGACTCCGCCGCCAGACCGGCAAACAGGTCTGCCGGCGTCGCTCAGGACAGGTCCGCTCCATCCAAACCGCGTGTGGTGTTTTTGGGTGACAGTTTGACCGCCGGCTTAGGCCTGCCAAGTGATCAGAGTTATCCGTCGCTCATCGGGAAGAAACTCAACGAGCACGGTTACGACTACGCGGTGGTCAACGCCGGTGTCTCCGGTGACACGTCGGCGGGTGGACTGCGCCGGCTCGACTGGTCGCTCGAGGGCGACGTCCGCGCGCTCGTGGTGGCGCTTGGCGCCAATGATGGCATGCGCGGCTTGCCGCCGAGCGAGTTGAAGAAGAACTTGACGGCGGTGCTCGATCGCGCGAAGGCGCGCAACATCCCGGTCGTCCTCGCGGGCATGGAAGCGCCGCCGAACAACGGTCCCGATTACACGCGCGAGTTCCGCACCGTGTATGCGGAGCTGGCGAAGCAATACGAGGTACGGTTCGTGCCGTTCCTGCTGCAGGGCGTGGCGGGGAACGCGTCGCTGAACCAGGGCGACGGAATTCATCCCAACGCTCGTGGCGCGCAGATGGTCGCGGATCTGGTGTGGGCGGAACTGGAACCGGCGCTGCCGCGTCCAAACTAATCGAGTCAAGCCCTCAAGTCCTCAAGCCCTAGAATTGAACGAGGAATGATTCATCTTCGCGGCGTCAGCAAGACGGTTCAAAGCGGCGGCCATCCCTTGACCATTCTTCATCCGCTCGATCTCGACGTGCCCGCGGGCCGGTGTCTGGCGATCATCGGGCCGTCGGGCAGCGGCAAGTCGACGCTGCTCGGGTTGATCGCCGGTCTCGACTCCGCGTCGACCGGTACCATCACCATCGCCGGCACCGAGATCACCAGCCTCGACGAAGACGCGCTGGCGCGGCTGCGCGGCGAGAAGATCGGCTTCGTGTTCCAGTTCTTTCATCTCGTCCCGTCGTTGACGGCGATCGAGAACATCCAGGTGCCGATGGAGATCGCCGGCCGGCGCGACGCGGCGGCGCGCGCGCAGGTGCTGCTCGATGAAGTCGGCCTGCACGATCGCGGGCATCACTATCCGTCGCAGTTGTCGGGAGGCGAGCAGCAACGCGTGGCGATCGCCCGCGCCCTGGCCAACGATCCGCCGCTGATTCTCGCCGATGAGCCCACGGGCAACCTGGACAGCTCCAACGGCCGTCACGTGCTCGATCTGTTGTTGCAGGTGCGGCGCTCGCGCGGGGTCACGCTGGTGATGGTGACGCACGATCCGAGCGTCGCGGCGATTGCCGACGAGCGGCTGGTGCTCAGGGACGGCCGTCCGGTGGTGAGCGAGCTCGAGCGGGGCGAGTCGCGCGGGACGAGCCCGCTCGAGCGAGTCGAACCATGAGGTTCGTGTTGATCATGGCGGTGCGCGAGATGCGCGCCTCCTTCAAGCGGCTGCTGTTTTTCTTCATCTGCATCGCGGTGGGCGTGGGCGCGATCGTGGCCTTGCGCTCGGTGATTCAGAGCGTGCGTCACACGTTTGCCGGCGAGGCGCGATCGCTGATCGCCGCCGACGCGATTATCAGCAGCAATCAGCCGCTCAAACCGGACGCGCTGGCGCGGATCGCGAACCGGCTGGAAGCGGCCGGGGCGGAGAGCACCCGCTCGGTCGAGCTGGCGACGATGGCGCGGCCGGCGGATCGCGCCGATGGCCGCGCCCGCATGGTCGAGTTGCGCGCCGTCGAAGCCGGCTTCCCGTACTACGGGCGCATGACACTCGCCGACGGGGTGCCGTATCAGCACCGCCTGTTGCAGGGATTGGGCGTGCTGGTGCGGCCCGAGCTGCTCGCGCAGCTGAACGTCACGGTGGGCGACGGCCTCACCATCGGATCGCAGCGTTTTACCATTCGGGGCGTGATCGAAGGCGAGCCCGGCCGCCGGCTGGGCGCGTTCAGCATCGGGCCGCGCGTCTTCGTCGATCTGGCGGATCTCGAGAAGACCGGCCTCACCGGTTACGGCAGCCGCACGGCGATGCAGCGGCTGCTCAAGGTGCCCGACGCGGCGTTCGATCAATTGATCCGCGATCTGCGCGCGGATCTGTCGAACGACTTCGCGCGCGTCCGGTCGTACAAGGCCACCGAAGATGACATTGGCGAGGACTTCACGCGCGCGGAAAACTACCTGAGCCTGGTCGGGCTGGTGATCGTCATTCTCGGCGGCATCGGCGTGTCGAGCGTGACGCGCGTGTTCGTGCAGCAGAAGATGAAGAGCATCGCCGTGCTCAAGTGCCTCGGCGGCCGGTCGTCGCAATTGCTGGCGGTGTATGTCGCGCAGGTGGCCGTCCTGGGGTGTGCCGGGAGCGCCCTTGGCGTCGCCCTCGCCGCCCTGGCCATGCGCGGCATTCCGTCGCTCCTCGCCGGCGCGACGCCGGGCGTCGAGATCAGTTATGGGCTCACGGCGCCGGCCGTGCTGCAGGGCCTCGGCATCGGACTGCTGGTCTCGCTGCTGTTCTCGCTGGTGCCGCTGCTCGACGTCCGTCACGTGAAGCCGTCGTTGTTGCTCCGCGACGAACCGCGGCCGCGGCGCGTGGACGTCACGCAGATCGCGGTGACGGTGTTCGTGCTGGCCGGCCTGGTCGGCCTGACGGTCTGGCAGGCGGGCTCATGGCGGATCGGATTGGTGGTGGCCGGGGGATTCGCGGCCACGGCGATCGTCCTGCATCTGGCCGGCACGCTGCTGATTCGCGCCCTGGCGCCGCTCGCCAACGCGAAGTCGTTCGCGCTGCGGCATGCCGTGCTGCAACTGCGCCGGCCCGGCAGCCAGATGCGCATCGTGTTGCTGGCCGTCGGGCTCGGCAGCTTTTTCATCATCGGCGTGCGCTCGTTGCAGGAGAACCTGATCGCGCAGTTCGCCGTGAACATCAATCCCGAGTCGCCCGACATGTTCCTGCTGGACATCCAGCAGGACCAGGTGGAGCCGGTGCGCGCGGCGATCACGGCGCACCAGCAGCCGGGGGCCGTGCCGCCACGCCTGCTGCCGGTGTTGCGGGCGCGGGTCGTGGGCGTCGAGGGCCGCGAGGTCAATCTCGAGGATTACGAAGACGTGCGCGGCCGGGGTTCGCTCGGCCGCGAATACACCATCACCTATCGCAGCACCCTCGAATCGAACGAGCGCGTGGTGGCCGGCACGATCTGGGAGCCGACGCCGTCGCCAGAGCCGGAAGTCTCGATCGAGCAATTCATCAACGAGTCGTTCAAGATCAACATTGGCGACACCGTGCGCTTTGATGTCCTCGGCCGCGTGATTGCGGCCAAGGTCACCAGCGTGCGGTTGGTCGAGTGGTCCGACAGTCGCGCCGGCGGGTTCATGTTCCTGTTTCGGCCGGGGGTGCTCGAACAGGCGCCGCACAGCTTCATCGGGTTCGTGAAGGGCCCCGACGGGCCCGAGGCGCGGGCGCGCCTGCAGACGGCGCTGGTCGGCGCCGCGCCGAACGTGTCGGTGATCGACGGGCGCGAGATCATCGACGCCATCAAGTCGGTGGTCGACAACGTCACGCTGGCGGTGACGGTGGTCGGCACGTTGGTGTTGCTGAGCGGCCTGCTGATCCTGATCGGCGCCGTGGCGATGACCAAGTTCCGCCGCGTCTACGAGGCGGCGATCTTCAAGACGCTCGGCGCCACGCGGCGCTTGATCGCCACGGTGCTGCTGCTCGAGTACGGCCTGCTGGGCCTGCTGGCCGGCGGCATCGGCGCCGGCGGCGCGATCGGCCTGACGTGGGCGATCAGCCGCTACGCACTCGACATTCCCTTCCGGCCGCTGGTTGGCCTCAGCGCCGCGGGCGTGATCATCACCGCGGTGCTCGTCGCCGCGATCGGGGTGCTGTCGAGTTGGGAGGTGTTACAGAGAAAACCGTTGGCGACGTTGCGGGCGGAATAAATTGTCGATCGTCAATTGAGTGATTTAGTGACCGTTGTGTGATTTGAAATCGGGTAATTGAGTGATTCGATTGGGCAATTGGCAATTGTCGATTGAGTCACACGATCGCCGAATCGTCGATCACCCAACAGTCGCCAAATCCATCGATTGTCGATTGACAATTCCGCGCCGCCGACGGTGCTATTATGAGGAGTTAACGGAGCACCCATTGGGGGAGGCAGGAGCACCAACTACATGAACGTCTCGAACTACAAAGACGCCTTGCTCAAGAAACGAATCGAGCTCGAAGAAACCGCGGGTCTCAAGCCACTCACGGATTCGATGGAGCACAACAACGGCCGCCAGGGCGACATGGCCGACCAGGCGGCGGGCAATAACGAAGTTCACATCCAACTCCGATTGAAGCAGACCGACGCCAAGATCCTGCAGGCGATCGATGAAGCGTTGATGCGCATTGAAAAGGGCTCGTTCGGGATCTGCAAAGACTGCGGCGAGCCGATCGCCGAAGCGCGGCTCAACGCCATTCCCTGGACGAGGGTGTGCATCACCTGCAAGGAAAAGCAGAAGGCGTGAGCGCCCCGGCCCTGGCGGATCTCGTCCGCGAGTGTTATCTCGAGCGCGTGGCCCTGCTGATGCGGCACGAGGATGTCGCCGTCACCGTCACCGACTACGACATCAATAACGCCTATCAGTACATCATCGCGCGCGAGGAGACGCACCTGTCGTGGCTGCAGCACGCGCTGCTCGACCTGGGCGCGCCGCTGCCGCAGGATCCGCCGCGTGACGCGGCCCTCACCGTCAAAGGCGACGGCTGGAAATCGCTGGCCGCCGCCGATGCCGCCGCCAACGCGCGGTTTGTCGAGAAGTGGCGCGGCCGCATCGATCAGGTCACCAACGCGCGGCACCAGGGGATGCTCAAGATCATTCTCGGCGAGATGCTGGAGCACAAGCGCCTGTTCGACCAGGCCGCCGCCGGCCGCAAGGACCTGATCGGCACGTCGCTGGCAATCAACGATCACAGCGGGCAGGTGATGGGCGTCCGCTTCGTGGGTGACATCTAAGCCACCGATTCACACCGATTGGACACCGATTAGGATCACGACCGCCGCCATCGCGCTCGGCAGCAACGTCGGCGATCGCGAGGCGCACCTGGCCTTCGCCGTCGGCCGACTGTCCGCCCTCCTCTCGAATCTTCGTCAATCCAGCTGGCACGACACGGCGCCGGTCGGCGTGTCGCCCGATCAGCCCCGGTATCTCAACGGCGTGGTGGTCGGTGAGACCTCGCTCACCGCGCGCGAGTTGCTGCAGGCGCTCCTGGCCATCGAGCAGGCCGCCGGCCGCACCCGGCCATCGCCGATGGCGCCGCGCACGCTGGATCTGGACCTGATTCTGTTTGGGAACGAGCGGATTCGGGAGGCGGGGCTGGTGGTGCCGCATCCGCGATTCCGCGAACGGCTCTTCGTGCTCGAGCCGCTCGCGGAAGTCGCGCCGGGCTGGATCGACCCGGACAGCGGGGAAGCGGTTAGTGCGCTGCTGGCGCGGGCCCGGACCCGGCCGCGCCCTTCCTGAGGCCGCTCCAGCCCTCTTCAAACAGCGTATACATCGCCGGCACGAACAGGAGCGTGATCAGGGTCGACGTGAGCAGGCCGCCGATGACCACGCGCGCCAGCGGCGCCTGCAGCTCGGCGCCTTCGCCCAGGCCGAGGGCCATCGGCACCAGGCCGAGCGAGGTGCACAGCGAGGTCATCAGGATCGGGCGCAGCCGGTGACGGCCGGCCAACTCGATGGCAGCGCGCAGTTCCATCTTGTCGCGATGGCGCAGCGTGTTGGTGTAGTCGACCAGCAGAATCGCGTTGCTGACGACGATACCGGCCAGCATGATCACGCCGATGTAGGCCTGCATGCTGAACGGCGTCCCCGTCAGCATCAACATGCCGACCACGCCGATCGCCGCCAGCGGAATCGAGAAGATGATGATAAACGGATCGCGCAACGATTCGTACTGCGACGCCATCACCGTGTAGACGAGGATGATCGCAAGGATCAGCACGAGACGCAGCTCCCGGAACGACTTGTTCTGCTCCTCGACCTCGTTGCCGAACCCCACGGCGAAGTCGCGCGGTACCTGGATTTCGTTCAGCCGCGCGCTGATCGCCTCGACGGCCTCGCTGAGCGTGGTTTCGGTTTCGGCGTTGACGCGCTGGACGCGCTCCTGGTTCTTGCGCTCGATCGACACCGGGCCGGTGCCGCGATCGATCACCATCACGTTCTTGGCCGGCAGCACCTGGCCGGTCGGGGTGCTCAGCAGCACGTCGCCGACTTCCGACACTTCCCGGCGATCCTCTTCGCGCAGCCGGACGATGATCGGGTACTCGTTGCCGGCGTCGCGGTACATCGCGGCCTGGGTGCCGGCGACGTTGGTGCGGATGGTGTTGGCGACGCCCGTCACCGTCAGGCCGAGCAAGGCGGCCTTGTCGCGGTCGACGCGGACCGCGAGCTCCGGCCGCCCCTCTTCGCGTTGCAGGCGTGAATCGGCGATGCCCGGCGTCGAGTCGAGCAGCGTCTTCAGATCCTGCGCGATGGTCTTCGAGGTCTCGAGGTCGTGGCCGAGGATCTCGATCGACAGGCGGCTGTCCTGGCCGCCGCCGCCCATGCCGCGCATCTGCTGGCCGCCCGACGGGCGGGCGCGGACCACCACCCCGGGGATGCCGTTCAGCTCGCGGCGCAGCAGCATCGAGATCTGTTCGTTCGATCGATTGCGCTCGTCGCGCGGCACCAGCAGGATGTCGACGTTGCCGCGATGCGTGGAACTGTTGCCAAAGCCGCCGCCGCCGGCCTGGGTGATGAGGCGGACCGTCTCAGGCACGACCTGGCGAATGCGTTCCTCGATGCCGATCAGGACCGCCTCGGTCAGCTCGATACGCGATCCCACCGCCAGCTCGGCGTCGACGCGCACTTCGCCTTCGTCGGTCTGCGGCTGGAACTCGAAGCCGATCTGGGTGAGCAGTCCCATGGCGATGGCAAACAGCAGGAAGCCGGTGGCAAACACCGTGGGACGATGCGCCAGCGCCGTGTGCAGCATCCGCGCGTAGAACTCGTCGAGGTTGTTCAGCCAGCGATCGATGGTGCGGTTGACGGCGGCCATCGACCCACCCTTCGCATGCGCGACGTGCGGCGGATCGAGGTAGCGCGAGCACAGCACCGGCACGATCGTCACCGCCACCAGCAGCGACATCGCCAGCGAGAAGGACACCACCGCCGCGAGCTGGCCGAACATGATGCTCGACACGCCGGTCAGGAAGAGCATCGGGACGAACACCGCGATATGGGTCAGCGTCGACGCGAGAATCGCTGACCACACTTCCTCCGACCCGTCGATCGCCGCCGTCATCCGGTCCTTGCCCATCTCGAGGTGGCGATAGGTATTCTCGAGCACGACGATGGCGGCGTCGACGATCATGCCGATGCCGAGCGCCAGGCCGCCGAAGGTCAGGGTGTTGAGCGTGTAGCCGCCGAAGTAGAGCAGCGCGAAGGTGCCGATCACCGACACCGGGATCGAGGTGCAGATGATCAGCGTCGACTTCAGGTCGCGCAGGAACAGGTAGATGATGGCGATCACCAGGATGCCGCCGATCATCGCGTGCTCCTGCACGTTGCCGATCGCGCGCTGGATGAACCGCGACTGGTCGTCGAGGACCTGCAGCTGCACGCCGTCGACCTCGGCGTTGATGCGCGCCACCTCGCGCTTCACGCCTTCCGCGATCTGAATGGTGTTGGTGCCCGACTGCTTGGTCACCTGCATGCGGATGCCGTTGGCGCCGTTGATGCGCATGAACGAGCGGCGATCCTCGGTGGTGTCGCGCACGTCGGCGATGTCGCGCATGTAGACCGGCACGCCGTCGCGCGTCATGACAACGATGTTCCGGATCTCGTCGATGTTGGTGAACTGGCCGGGGCTGCGGAGCAGCAGCGTGCGGTCGGCGTCGTTGATCTCGCCGAGCGGGATGTTCTGGTTCTCGGTACGCAGGATCTGGATGACGCGGTCGGGCGACAGGTTCAGCGCGGTGATCTTCTCGCGCGACAGGTCGACGCGGATCTGACGGCGCAGACCGCCGTTGATGGTGACGGCCGCCACGCCGGCGACGCGTTCCAGCCGCGGCGACAGGTCGTTCTGCGCCAGCTCGCGCAGCGTCACCGGATCGAAGTCGCCCTCCACCCCGATGCCCATGATCGGCATCGCCGTCGAATCGAACTTGAACACCGTCGGCGGATCGGCATCCTCCGGCAGACGGCCGCGGACGCGGTCGAGACGCGTGCGCACTTCGTCGGCCGCTTCGCTGAGGTCCGAGCCCCACGCGAAGTTCAGCCGCACCATGCTGCTGCCTTCCGAGGAGGTCGAATCGACGCGCTCGAGGCCGGCCACGGCGCTCACCGCCTGCTCGATGGGGCGGGTCACGAGCTCTTCCATCTCCAGCGGACCGACGCCCGAGTAATTCACGCGCACCGTGATGGTCGGCATCTGCGTGTCGGGCATCAGATCGACCGGCAGGCGGGTCAATGAGATGGCGCCCAGCAGGATGATGACCATGCTGATCATGAACATCGTCACCGGGCGTTCAATGGCGAGGCGTGGAATCGACATATGTGTATGTATCCGTCTCGATCCCCCGCGCCTAAAGGCGGGGGCTATCTGTCACTGCTGGTTGCCCTGTGACCGCTTGCGGGGTTGACCACCCTCGCCGCCGCCGGAGCTCTTTCCGCCGGGGCCGCCAAACTTGCGCGCGCCGGTGCCGGCCGGCGATCCACTGGGACCGTCGGTGGGTTCACCGGCGATGATCAGCTGATCGTTGTTGCGCACCGCTCCGGCGCCGGTGGTGACGAAGCGGTCGCCCTCCCTGAGCCCCGACAGGATCTCGATGTGCTCGGGTCCTTCGATGCCCAGCGTCACCGGCACAAACTGGGCGCGCCGCTCGCCATTGGGCACCCAGACGCCGCGCTTGTTCTCGAAATCGATCACCGCGTTCTTGGGCGCGACGAGCGCGTTCTTGCGCTCTTCGACCGTGAGCGAGATGCGCGCATACATTCCGGGCTTCAAGCGGTTGTCGCCGTTGGGGATCTCCACTTCTATGGTCGCCGTGCGCGTGGCCGGATCCAGCACCGGCGCCACCCGCGCGACCCGGCCCTGGAACTTGTCGCCCGGGTAGGCGTCCACTTCGACCACGCCCTGATCGCCGGCGTTCACCATGCGCAGGTCCTTCTCGACCACGTTGACCACCAGCTTCAGCCGCGAAATCTCCACGACCGACGCGATCGCGGTGTTGGTGTTGACCATGGCGCCAGGGTCGACGTTGCGCTTGCCGACGAAGCCGTCCACCGGCGAGGTCACGGACGTGTGCTGCAGGTTGATGCGCAGCTCCTGAAGGCGCGCCTCGTTCTGGGATAACTGCGCCCTGGATAAATCGAACTGCGCAACCGCCGCCATGTAGCGCGATTCCGCGTCATCGAGCGCCTGCTTGGCGAGCAGCTGCCGGCCGAACAGGTTCTTGGAGCGCTCGAAATTGAGCTCGGCCACCTTCAGATCGGCTTCGCGCTGTCGAATCGTGGCCTTCGCCACTTCCTGCGACGCCTCGGCGGCCCGCACCTGCTCGACGATTTCGCGATCTTCCACCTTGGCGAGGACCTGGCCGCGGCGCACGCGATCGCCGAGTTGCACGTTGACGCTCAACAGGCGTCCGCCGGTACGGGGAGCGATGTCCACGGTCTGCAGGCCGATCAGGTTACCGACCACGGTCAGGTGCGCGGCCACGTCACCGCGCGTCGCGCTGCCGAGCTCCACCGTCATGGGCACGCGCGGACCACCACCGCCGAAGCCGCCCGGGCCGAAGCCACCGCCGCCTCCGCCCTGGGGCCGCTGGCCGCCCGGTCCACCGCCTTGTGGTCCCGCCGCTTCGCCGCCGCGCGAGAAGACGCCGAAGTACGCTGCGGCGCCACCAACGACGGCGACCACGACCGCGATCACTACAAATTTGCGCATAAACCTGTCCGTATCAGCCCTTCCCGCTCACCAAATCCACAACCCACAATCGACAATTGATCCGCAATCTCACATCAGCGATCGGCAATCACTTATTGCTGCTGCTGTCCGCCAAAGTTGCCGCCACCGCCGCCCGCCGGCGCCTGTTGCGCCCGCTCGAAGTTGACGAGCGACTTGCGGTAGTCGGCCAGCGCGCGCAGCTCGACGTTCTGCGCATCGCGCAGATCGCGCTGGGCCTGCACCACGAAGAAATTGGTGGTCATCCCCACGTCGAACTTGCTCTGTTCCGCTTCGAGCCGCTGCAGCGCGAGCTCTCGCGCCGCCGTGGCGGCTTCGATGCGCTTCAAGTTGCTCTGCACCGTCAACGCGGCGTTGGCCACTTCCGCGGCAATCTGCACTTCGAGCGCGCGAATGCGCGTCATCGACTGGTTGCGCTGCAACCGAGCCCGCGCATGCTGCGCTTCCGCCTGGTTGCCGAACAGCGGATAGCTCATGGCGACGGAGAAATTCCAGTTCGGATAGTCCCGCTGCCGCAGGATCGAGAGCGCATCGACGTAGCCGCCGGGAATCACCTGGCCGGTCAACTGGCTGTCGATGCTCGATCCGCTGCGAATCAGCTCGGGGCCACCGAGGCCGGCGGCGCCGTAGCTGGCGGTGAAGTCCACCGCCGGCAACGACAGGTTCTTGAAATAGCGGATGTTGATGTCGCTGGTGTCGAGGCCTTTGCGCGCGTTGATGATGTCGGTGCGTTCCGTGAGCGCGCGGCGGACGGCGCCTTCGACGTCGGCCGGCGGCGGTTGCAGGCTGGGCAGGTCCACGGGCCGCAGGGTCTGGCGCCAGAGCGGATCGTCGGTGCCATTGACCAGGAAACGCTTCAGCGCGATTTCCGCCGTCTGCGCGGCGGCTTCCGCCGCCGCCAGGTTCTGCCGGCGCGTCGCGGCTTCCGCCTGCGCCTGCACGATGTCGAGCGGCGCCAGCGTGCCCACCTCGACGCGGGCCTGGTTGTCCTCGACCAGCTTGTCGGCCAGATCGGTGGCGCTCTGCGCGACGTCGACCGCGCTTTGCGCGAACACGAGATCCCAGTAGGCGTTGCGCACGTTCGCCACGGTCTGCGTCACCGTGGCGCGGGCGCTCTCCTCCGAGATCTCGCGATTGATCAGATTGATGTCGAGCTGCTGGCGCAGGTTGTCGATCTTGAAGCCGCGCAGCAGCGGCTGCACATAGGTGCCGACCAGGCCCGTCGTGTAGAGCGGGTTGCGCGTGGCCAGGCGGTCCGACGACGCGACGCGCTGATTCGTCCACGCCAGCGTATAGGAGCCTCCGAAATACGGGACCTCCTGCGTGAGCGACGTGTTGTACGTGGTGGTGCCCTGGTTGACGCGCGTGCCGCCGGTCAGCGTGCGCGTCGGCAACTGGTAATTTTCGCGCTGTCCGACGTTCGAGCTCAGCACCGGCAAGAATTGGTTCTTGAAGCCGGCGATGAGGAAATCCACCGACTGTGGCTCCAGCCTCGCCACCTGGATGTCGAGGTTCTTCTCGAGCGCGAGCGACACCGCCTCTTCGAGGCGCAGCTCACGCAGGTCACCGGAGCTGGTCCCGGGTTGCACGCGCGCCTCGCTCGTGTCCTTGAGATCCGACAGGCCCTGCTGATACGAGCGCATCGCCTGTTTGATCACGGTGTCCTGGCGCGTCTGATCCTCGGTGGGTGCTTGCTGCGCGGCAACCGGCGCGGCGAAGGCAAAGAAGGCAATCGCAAGACGAATGAGGCGTTTCATGGTCCTTAAAATCCGAAATCCACAATCTGAGATCTGAGATCTACTTCTGTCCCTTGCCCTTGCGTTCACGGTCCCGGCGCTCACGCTCTTTACGATCGTGCTCGTGCATGGCGTTCAGCTTGAGCAGCTGCTCGTCGTTCAGCACGCGGCGGATGCGGAACAGCAACAGGGTGCGGGTACGGCTCATCTCGTTGCGCGCCAGGTCGAGGCGATCGGTGGCCTGCAGCACGGCCGACTCGTCCGACTTCGGATCGGCAATGACCTTGGAAAGTTTGTCTTCGCGCCGATCGAACGCTTCTTTCTGGGCGCGCAGCAGCGGGTTGGTGGTCTGATAAATGCCTTCGATGCGCGTGATCTGTTCCTGGGTCAGCGCCAGTTCCTTCTGGAAGCGCTCCGACATCCACCACTTGCCCTGCGCCGAAACCTCGGCAGGCAATCCCAGCACAATCACAGACAAGACCAGACAAATGAACAACTTAAGGGTCTTCATGGCTCTGAATGCCTTACGACTTGCCGAAAGCTGGTGTTTACGGGGAAGAAGGGCCGGGGTTATCACTACAACACTGTAGGCAGGAATGAGAATTCCGCTCGGATTTCCGCACGTAATCGTGCCTCGATCCCGGTTTTCCCGTAATTATCGTGAATCGTCGACGAGTGTCAGCTCGTCGAGCACGCGCAGCTCGGAATTGCTCCGCAGCTGAACCGCGTAATCGATCTCGCCCAACAACCCGTCCTCAACAGCTGCCGACGCGGCCACAAATGACGGCCGGGCGGGCGCGCTCGGGGCAATGGAGGTCGCCATCGGCGCCAGGCGGCGCGTCGGCTGGGGCACGAGGTGTACGAGCTGGCCGCCGAGCAGGCCAATCAGCAGGCCCGCGGCTGCCGCCACGCTAATCCACCGGCGGTTGACGCCGCTGGCTGGCACCTCGCCGCGAGGCGCCTTGGGAAAACGAAGGACCCTGGCCGGGTGGCCGAGGTGGGTGAGGCGGGCGAGAATCTTGTGGCGCTGCACTTCGAGCGCGCGGTCGTCGAAGTGCGCATCGGCCTCCGCGCAGGCAGCGGCCCGATACGCCGCAAGCATGGCGTCGTCGTGTGGCTCCCTGGTGTCGCGTCGGCTCATGCCTGACCTCCCAGCACTGCGCGTAACTTCCGTAACGCCCTGAACAAATGCACCCGCACCGTGGCCTGGCTCATGCCGGTGGCGGCGCTGATCTCCGCCGGCGTGCGCTCGTCGAGATGACAGAGCGTGAACACCAGCCGTTGCCGATCCGGAAGCGCGGCCACGGCGTGGGTCACCTGCTCCCACCGTTCCTTGGCCAACAAGCGTCGTTCGTGCGACGCCTCATTGGCGGGCACCTGTTCGACCGGCCGGCCGTTTTCCTCATCCGTCGAGTGACTGATCCAGCGTTGCTGGCGTCCGCGCGCCTTGAGACGATCGAGCGCGGCGTTCACGAGAATGCGCGTGAACCAGACCTCAAACGGTAAATCGCTGCGATACTGCTCGATGTGCAAGAACACCTTGACGAAAGCATCCTGCACGGCCTCATCGGCGTCGGCCGTGTCGCGCAAATACTGGAACGCGATCCGCAAGGCCCGGCGCTGGAGCAGCGCCACCAGCGCACCGAACCGTTCGCGCGCCTCGTCTTTCTGGCCGTGCTCGACGAGGCCCTTGATCTCGGCGGCGAGCACCGACGCCGGCGACGGATGGGCCGTGTCGCGCGATCGGGGTTGCTGTTGCGCGCCGAGGTCAGCGATGGGCTGTCCTGCCATGTTTACGGGGTTGGCCATCAGGCCGTTTACACCTGGTGACGATACTAGTGTAGCAGGCAGCGGCCAAGTCCGCGTGTGATATTGACTTAGCGGCTTTGCCATCTGTACGATTGATGGTTTCGATGCGGTCGGCGTTTGCCGGCCAGTTTGGAGTTATTTTCTTATGAGTACGACACAGGTGGGCAGGGGATTGGAGGCTCACGGCGTGGACTCGTCGAAGCCGGTCCATTTCAACCTGCCGGCGGCCGCCCTCTATGAACACGCCATCCGGCGCCACGAGGGCGTCCTCGCGCAAGAGGGGCCGCTGGTTTGCCGCACCGGCGCCCATACCGGGAGATCCCCTAACGACAAATTCGTCGTCAAGGAACCGTCCAGCGACGCGCAGGTGTGGTGGGGCAAGGTCAATAAGCCGATCGATGCCGCGCACTTCGACCTGTTGCGCCGCGACATCATCGGCCACCTGAAGAGCCAGGAGCTCTTCGTTCAGGATCTGTATGCGGGCGCCGATCCCGAATACCGGCTGCCGGTCCGGTTCATCCAGGAAATGGCGTGGCAGAACCTGTTCGTGCGGAACCTGTTCATCGTGCCGCCGGCCGCGGAGCTGGCCGGGTTCCAGCCACAGTTCACCGTCATGACGGCGCCGTCGTTCAAGGCGGATCCCGCGCGTCACGGCACGCGCGCGGAGGTCGGCATCGTGGTGAACTTCGCCTCGCGTGAAGTGCTGATCTGCGGCACGAGCTACGCGGGCGAGAACAAGAAATCGATCTTCACCGTGCTCAACTACCTGCTGCCGCTGCGCGGCGTGCTGGCGATGCACTGTTCCGCGAACATCGGCAAGAGCGGCGACACGGCGCTGTTCTTCGGCCTCTCCGGCACGGGCAAGACCACGCTGTCGAGCGATCCCGACCGGCAGTTGATTGGCGACGACGAGCACGGCTGGAGCGATCGCGGTGTGTTCAACTTCGAAGGCGGCTGTTACGCCAAGATGATCCGCCTGTCGGCGGACGCCGAGCCGCAGATCTACGCGACGACGCGCCGTTTCGGCACGGTGCTCGAGAACGTGGTGATCGATCCGGCCACCCGGGCGCTCAATTTCGACGATGCCTCGCTGACCGAGAATACGCGGGGCGCGTACCCGATCGCGTTCATCGACAACGCGGTGCCGACGGGCACCGGCGGGCATCCGCAGAACATCGTGATGCTGACGGCCGATGCCTACGGCGTGCTGCCGCCGATCGCGCGCCTGTCGGCGGAAGGCGCGATGTATCACTACCTGTCGGGCTACACCGCGAAGGTGGCCGGCACCGAGAAAGGCGTGACCGAACCGAGCGCGACGTTCAGTACCTGCTTTGGGGCGCCGTTCCTGCCGCTCAATCCGAATGTCTACGCGAAGCAATTGGGCGAGCGCATTGCCAAGTACCACTCGCACGTGTGGCTGGTGAACACCGGCTGGACGGGCGGGCCGTTCGGGATTGGTGCGCGCATGAAGATTGCCCACACGCGCGCGATGATTCGCGCCGCCCTGTCGGGGGCGCTCGACCACGTCGAGTATCAGCGGCACCCGGTGTTCAACATCGAGATGCCCACGTCGTGCCCCGGCGTGCCGGACGCGGTGCTCGATCCGCGCGGCACCTGGGCCGACAAGGCGGCCTACGATCAGCAGGCCGGCAAGCTCGCGCGGATGTTCGTGGAGAACTTCAAGACGAACTTCGCCGACGCCGAGCCGCCGGTCGCCGCGGCAGGCCCCAAGATATAGTGTGGAGTTAAGAGTTAAGAGTTAAGAGTTGAGAACAGCTCTTAACTCTGCACTCTGCACTCTTAACTTTTAACTTTTAACTGTCATGTCCGACTCCTTTGAGGCCGTCATCGGGCTGGAGATCCACGCCCAGCTGCGCACGGCCACCAAGATTTTCTGCGGCTGCTCGACGGCCTTTGGCGCGCCGCCCAACGCGCACACCTGCCCGGTCTGCGTGGGCCTGCCCGGCGCGCTGCCCGTGCTCAACCGCACGGCGGTGGATCTGGCCGTGACCGCGGCGGTGGCGCTCGGGTGCGACGTGCACGAGCGCTCGGTCTTCGCGCGCAAGAACTATTTCTATCCGGATCTTCCCAAGGGCTATCAGATCTCCCAGTACGAACAGCCGCTGGCCACCGGCGGCGGGCTGCGACTCCCGGCCTCCCTCGGCGACAAGTTCGTGCGGTTGACGCGCATCCACATGGAAGAGGACGCGGGCAAGTCGCTGCACGAGGGCTTTGCCGATTCCGATCGCAAGACGTATCTCGATTACAACCGCAGCGGCGTGCCGCTGGTCGAGATCGTGACCGAGCCCGACCTGCGATCGGCGGAGGAAGCCGCGGTATTCTTCGAGGCGCTGCGGCAGATCCTGGTGTGGCTGCGGGTCAACGACGGCAACATGGATGAAGGCAGCCTGCGCTGCGACGCCAACGTGTCGGTGCGGCGCATCGGCGAGACGACACTCGGCACCAAGACCGAGGTCAAGAACGTCAACTCGTTCCGCTATCTCGAGAAGGCGATTGATTACGAGATCGGCCGTCACATCGACGTGCTCGCGCACGGCGGCCGCATCGTGCAGGAGACGCGGCTGTTCGACGCCGCGCAGGGCAAGACCTATTCGATGCGCAGCAAGGAAGAGGCGCACGACTATCGCTACTTCCCGGAGCCGGACCTGCCGCCGCTGGTCGTCACCGCCGAGCGGCGCAAGACGATCGTCGACGCCCTTCCCGAATTGCCGGAGCAGCGCCGCCGCCGCTTCATCGAGCAGTACGCGTTGCCGCCCTACGATGCGGCGCTGCTGACGCAGACGCGGGGCGTGGCGGATTACTTCGAGGCCACCGCGCAGCAGTCCGGCAATCCGAAGGCGGCGAGCAACTGGGTGATGGGCGAGGTGCTGCGCCAGATGAAGGAGCGCGCCATCGAGATCGATGCGGTAGCGATCACGCCGGCGGCGCTCGCCGGGCTCATCGCCATTGTCGACCACGGCACGATTAGTTCAACCGTCGCCAAGGACGTGTTCGCGACGATGTCCGAGTCGGGCCGCGCGGCCGCGGAGATTGTGGCCGCCGAAGGCCTGGCGCAGATCTCCGATTCGTCGAGCCTCGCGCCGATCGTCACGCGCGTGGTCGGCGCGCATCCGGAGATCGTGGCCGAGATCCGCGCCGGCAAGGATCGCAAGTTCCAGTTTCTCGTCGGCCAGGTGATGAAAGAGACGAAGGGCAAAGGCGACCCGAAGCTGGTGACCGAGCTCATGCAGGCCGCCATCCACTCCTGACCATGTTGATTCGAGCGGCGGGAATCTATCTCGTCGCCGCGTTGGTGCTGACGTGGCCGCTGGGCATCCACCTGACCTCCCACCTCGGCGCGGTTGAGGGCGCCGGCGATCCGTATCTCAATCTGTGGATTCTCGGCTGGGGCATGACGGCCTGGCTGTCGGATCCGGTGAGCGTGCTGAACGGCAGCGTGTTCAACGCCAACATCTTTCATCCGGCCGCGGGCACCCTCAGCTACTCCGATCACCTGCTGCTGCAATCGCTGGCGCTCTCTCCGCTCTATGCCGTGACCGGCAATCTTGCGCTCTGTTACAACGTGCTGCTCGTCGCGTCGTTGACCCTGAGCGGACTGGCGATGCACGTGCTGGCGCGAAGCGTGACGGGATCCGAGCGCGCCGCCGTGATCGCCGGACTGGCGTGGGCGTGCTGGCCGTACCGCACGGCGCACTTTCTCCATCTGCAATTGCAGGCCCTGTATTTCCTGCCGCTGGCGCTGCTGGCCCTTCACCGTGTGGCGGCGGCGCGCCGCTGGCGCGACGCGGGATGGCTCGGTGGCCTGGCGGCACTGCAGGCGATCTCGTCGGTCTACTACGGCGTGATGTCGGCGATCGCCATCGCGGTCGGCGCGGTATCACTGGCCTGGACGACGGGGCAGTGGCGCGGCCGACATTATTGGTCGCGCCTCGCGGTGGCGGCGGCCATCGGCATCGTGCTGATGGCGCCGGTGGTGGCGCCGTACTGGGTGACGCAGCAGCGCGAGGGATTTGGACGCAACCTGTTCGAGGCGGTGCAGAACTCGGCGACGGCGCAAAGCTACACCCAGGTCCCGCATGAGAACCTCTTGTATGGCGCCAACGGCGTGATGCTGCCGCGCGCGCCACAGCCGGGAGCACGAGACCGGCGCAACAACGAACACCAGATGTTTCCGGGAGTGGTGCTGATCGGCCTCGCGGTGTTTGGCGCGATCACCGGCTGGCGCACCGACGCCTGGCCCGTGGTGGTCACCTCGCTCGCGTGGGTGCTGGTGGGATTCGTGCTGTCGCTCGGTCCTGAAGGCGCCCAGGCGATCTACACCCGGACCGCCGACATCGTGTTCGGGTTCCACGCGATTCGATCGCCGGCGCGGTTCGCCGTCGTGGCGATCATGGGGGTGTGCCTGCTGGCGGCGATCGGGATCGCGAAGGCCAGGCTCAGCACGCGCGTGGTGGCCGTGATCGGCGCGCTGATGATGGCCGAATACGTCAACGCGCCGTTGACGCTGGTGGCGGCGCCGGACACCAGCACACCAGTCGGCCGCTGGTTGCGTGAGCAGCCGGCGCGCGGCGCCGTGCTGTATTTGCCGCTGACCCTCGACAAAGACAATTCCCTCGACATGGTGCGCTCGCTCGAGCACGCGCGGCCGATCGTGAACGGCTACTCGGGCCAGCGGCCGGCGTTCTTCACGTCGGTGGCCGACGCGGTTGCCGACCCCGCGTCGATCGACGCGCGCGCCGCGCTCCGCGAGCTCGAGGTGCGGTTCGTGGTGTCGCCGGAACCGATTGCCGGCGCCGATCGCCCGGACTCGCCGTACGTCGAGCGCGAAACGTTTGGCGATGAGACGGTCTACGAGCTGGTGTGGACCGAGGACAACGAGGGCGCGCTGGAGGAGGTCGAGGTCGCCCCGCCGCCGGCGCCTGGACCGGCGCCCTTCAGGGTCGGCGAAGTGGCGACCTACTCGGTGCAATGGCTGACCGGCCCGCTCGATCTCGCGGCCGGAACGATCGTGCTGAAGGTGGTCGCGGCTGAACCATCCGACGCCGGCCTGGACGGCGCCGTGCCGGCATGGGTCTTCGAGGCCACCGCCGAGACCGCGGCGTGGGTCTCGCGATTCTTCGAAGCGCGCGACCGTTTCCGCACCTCGACCACTGCCGGGCTGATGCCGCTCCTGCACCAGCGCTTCCTGCGCGAGGGCCGCCGATCGGTCGATCGCGTGTACGCCTACGATCACGCGGCCCGCCACGTGCGCACGGGCGAGAGCGCCGCCGCGGCCCGCGACGCCACCGCGCTGGCGCTGCCGCTGGCGGCCTACGCGCGCGATTCGCTGGCCGCCCTGTGGTACCTCCGCGCGCTGCCGTTGACCGCCGGCACGACCTTCGAGATGCCGATCAACGAGGCGGGCCGCAACATGACAGCCGTGATGACGGTCGGGCCCGTGGACACCGTCGACGCATTCGGTGGACCGCAGCCCGCCTACCGCGTGGAGCCGCACGTGACGACGCGCGTGCAGCGGCGGCAGGCGGTCGAGGCCACGATCTGGATGAGCGCCGACGCGCGCCGCGTGCCGCTCGCCGCCGACATCACGGCCGGATTCGGCCGCGTGCGACTGAAGCTAGTAGACTACCGCCAGTGATCGAAACGCTGTCGTTGAGCAAGATCTACGGTCGCGAGGACTATGCGATCCGCGATCTGACGTTGACGGTCGAGAAAGGTGAGTTCGCGTTCCTGACCGGGCCGAGCGGCGCCGGCAAAAGCACGCTGCTGCGCCTGCTGCTGATGCAGGAACGGCCGACCGAGGGCTCGGTGATCGTCGGTGGCCGCGATTTAGCGACGCTGTCGCCGGCCGAGATCCAGACCTACCGCCGCACCGTCGGGTTCGTGTTCCAGGACTTCAAGCTGATCGCCTCGAAAACCATTTTCGAGAACGTCGCGTTCGTGTTGCGCGTGCTCGGGCAGCCCGTCGAGCAGCAGCGCCGCCGCACCTACCAGGTGCTGAAGTGGGTCGGCCTGCAGCATCGCCACAACGCCTATCCGCTCGAGCTGTCGGGCGGCGAGCAGCAGCGCGTGGCCGTGGCGCGCGCGCTGGTCAACGAGCCGCATATCGTCCTGGCCGATGAGCCGACCGGCAATCTCGATCCCGATCTGTCGCTCGAGATCATGAACCTGTTCCGCGACATCAACGCGAGCGGCACCACCGTGCTCGTGGCGACGCACGACCGCGAGCTGATCAAGTGGGTGGGACGCCGCGTCATTCAGCTCGACCAGGGCCGCCAGCCCGGCAGCGCGGAGCCGGCGTCGTGACCGTCATTGGCTACGCCTTCGAAGAGGCGCTCGCCAGCCTGTGGCGTTCGGGGCGATCGGCGCTGGTGTCGATCGGCACGATCGCCATTGCCTTCGCCACGCTCGGCGGCTTCCTGTTGCTCTCGGTGAACGTGCAGGGTGTGCTCAATCGCTGGCTCGAAGCGGCCGAAATCTCGGTGTATCTGCACGACACCGCCACCAATCAGGAACGCGAGGCGCTCGAGCAGATGCTGCGCGCCCGACCCGAAGTGGCCGCCGTCGAATACGTGTCCAGGGACCGGGCGCTGCAACGCTTCCGCGCCGACTTCCCGGAGCTCGCCGACGTGACCTCGTCGCTCTCGCAGAACCCGTTTCCGCCGGCACTGGAAGTGCGGCTGCGCACCGACGCGGACGCCGATGCGGCCGCCGAGACGCTGGCCCGTGACGTGTCAGGACGTGCAGGTGTGGGCGATGTGCAATTCGATCGCCGATGGCTGGCGCGGCTGCTCGGCGTGGTCACAAGTGCCCGCGTCGCCGGCGCCGTCGTTGCGGGCATCCTGATGCTTGGCGCCGCCTTTACGGTCGGGGCGGTGGTGCGCCTGTCTCTTTACGCGCGGCGCGACGAGCTCGAAATCATGGCGCTGGTCGGCGCGCCGTTCAGCTATATCCGCGGGCCCTTTGTGGTCGAAGGCTTGCTGCTCGGCGGCCTGGGCGCGGCAGTGGCCCTTGTGGCAGTTTCAATTTTGTATTCGCTGCTTGGGCGATGGATTGGGTCGGACTTGGCAGGTCTCGCGGGTACGGGCCAACTACGCTTCCTCGGCCTTGGCGAAACCGCCATCATGCTCCTTGGCGGCCTCAGCGTCGGGGCGGCGGCCGGAACCCTCGCATCGCGCGCGGCACACCGTTGACACCTGCATCCGGCCCCCTTACACTTAAAGACAACCCAATATGTCTAGAGCAAGAACCCGAGTTCCGGGCTTCCTGTTGGATCGCGCAACACCAGCAGCTGTCTCTGTATTGACGGAGTTCTATCGCGAAGAATTTCTCAAGCATCACAAATGCTTGCAGGCCCAGCGTGAGTATTACAGCGCACAGGCCATCCAGAACGTCGAAACCGCCCTCCTGAGAATCATCGCCGACCTCGATCGACTCTCCGAAGACGCCAACGCCGAACAAACGGTTGCCAAGTTGCTCCGCGAGTTCGACGTGGTGACCGGCCTCTCCGGCTGGTCCGACACCGGCCAGGTTCACTGATCGCTCCGATCGCACAGTTCAAGACCGATCTCGACCACATCATCCGCGCGGGCGTGGAGGCGGTGAGCGCCAGACGTGTCATCGATCGTGCGATGCGATTGCCGATCGCCGAACTGCTCGCCGGCCGCCCGGTGCACGCGATCGCGGTGGGGAAGGCCGCGGCGGCGATGGCGTCGGCGTTTCTCTCGTTGCGGCATCTCCAGGTTCAGCAGGCGCTGGCGATCGGCACGCACACCCACCTTGATCTGCCGACCTCGATTGAATGGATCGAATCGAGCCATCCGTTCCCGGATGCGCGCAGCCAGGTCGCGGGTGAGCGGGCCATGGCGCTGGCCGAGCGCGTGCACTCCGGCGATGCGCTCGTGATTCTCCTGTCGGGAGGCGCGTCGGCGCTGATGGCCGCGCCCATCGACGGCATTTCCCTGGCCGACAAGATCGAGACGACGAAGCTGATGATGGCATCAGGCGCCGACATTCACGCGCTGAACACGGTACGCCGCCACTTGTCGACAGTGAAGGGCGGGCGGCTGGCGGCGGCGTGCGTCGGCACCACGCTGACGCTGGCGATCTCGGACGTCGTCGGCGACGACCTCCACGCCATCGGCTCGGGTCCCGGTGTGCCCGATGCCACGACCTGGGCCGACGCCGCGGCGGCGCTCGAGCGCTTTGGGGGCGACGCGCATCTCTCCGAGGTGAGGCACGTGATCGCGCGCGGCGTGGCCGGCGCCATTCCCGATACGCCCAAGCCCGGCGACCGCTCACTCGAGCGCTCGCACGCGATGGTCATCGGCACCCGCCTGGACGCCATGGAAGGCGCCCGGGCAGCCGCGATCGCGCGCGGCTATCACGCGATGGTGATCGCGGAGCCGGTGACCGGTGAAGCCCGCGACATGGCGCCGCGCTGGTTCGCGCGGGTGCAGGAACTGACGCGCGGTACACCGCGCCCGGCCTGCGTGATCTCGAGTGGCGAAACCACCGTGCGCGTCACCGGACCGGGCAGAGGTGGCCGCAACCTCGAGTTTGCGCTCGCCCTTGCCGGGACGCTGGCGTCGCCGACCGCGATGGCGATGGCCAGCGTCGGCACCGACGGCATCGATGGCTCATCGGGCGTGGCCGGCGGCATCGTCGATTCGACGACGCTGCAGCGCGCCGCGGCGCTCAATCTCGATGCGCCGGGCCACTATCTTGCAGCGAACGACTCGCTGTCATTTTTCGCGCCGCTGGACGATGTGGTCCGGCTCGGACGCACCGACACGAATGTCGGAGATCTACAGGTGATATTAATTGACTAAGGACGACCTACTTCGCCGCATGGGTGAGCGTGTGCAGCACCCGGCCACGCCGCGCGAGCTGTTGCGGGAGCTGCGCATCCCGCGCGAGGAGCGCGCGGCCTTCAAGCGCAACCTGCGCACGCTCGTCAACGACGGGTCGCTGATTCAGATCAAGGGCAACCGCTATGGCCTGCCGGATCGGATGGACCTCGTGGTGGGCAAGCTCGATGGCCATCCCTCCGGCATCGGCTTCGTCGTGCCCGAGCGGCCGATCGAAGGACTCAAGAAGGATGTTTTCGTCGCCGCGCACAACCTCAAGGAAGCGTTGCACGGCGACCGCGTGGTGGTGCGCATCGAGCGCTACCGCGAGGACGGCCGCGCGGAAGGCCGCATCGTCCAGGTGCTCGAGCGGGCGGCCAGCACCGTGGTGGGCCGCTATGAAATCGATGCCTCGGGACTTGGGTTCGTCACGCCGTTCGACAAGCGCCTGACCGCCGACGTCGTCATCGCCCGCAACGAGACGCGCGAGGCCGAGCCCGGGCAGATGGTCACGGTGGAGGTGACCCGCTGGCCGACGCCGACGCGCGGCCCGGCGGGACGGATCGTCGAGGTGCTCGGCGACATCAACGATCCGGGCGTCGACACCGAGATCATCCTGCGCCAGTACGGGATCCGCGACGAGCATCCGCCGGACGTCGTCGACGAGGCCCGGCGCATCGGCACCGCGGTCAAAGAAAAAGACCTGGCCGGGCGGACCGATTTTCGCGACCGCAAGGTCGTGACCATCGACGGCGAGCACGCGCGCGACTTCGACGATGCGATTTCGATCGAGACGCTGAAGAACGGCCATTACTGGCTCGGCGTGCATATCGCCGACGTCGCGCATTACGTGCACGAGGGCGGGGCGCTCGATAGCGAGGCGTTCGAGCGCGGCACGTCCGTCTACTTTCCGGAGCGCGCGGTGCACATGTTCCCCGAGGCGCTGGCCACCGGGTTGTGCAGCCTGAGGCCGAATGTCGATCGGCTGGTGCAGTCGTGCCTGATGGAAGTGACCTCACGGGGCGACGTGGTCCGCTACGAGATGCACGACGGCATCATTCGCAGCGATGCGCGGATGACCTATACCGACGTGAACGCGATTCTGACCGATCGCGATCCCGAGACCACGGCGAAGTATCGGGAGCTGGTCCCGATGTTCGAGCTCATGGGAGACCTCTCCCGGGCGCTCAACGACCGCCGCAGCCGGCGGGGATCGGTCGACTTCGACCTGCCGGAAGCGCAGGTGGTGCTCAACGAGGACGGCTTCATCGAAGACATCGTCGCGTCGGAGCGCAACGTCGCGCATCGCCTCATCGAAGAGTTCATGCTGCTCGCCAACGAAACGGTGGCGGGGCACCTTGAATCGAAGGGCATGCCGGCGCTCTATCGCATCCACGAGCCGCCCGATCCGCTGAAGGTGCTGCAGTTCGAGGAGTTCATCAGCGCGTTCGGGCATTCGCTCGGCGCGGGCGAGAGCTCGGTGACGCCGATGCACTTCCAGAAGCTGGTGCGGAAGATCCGCGGCAACCCGGCCGAGCGACCGATCGCGTTCCTGATGCTGCGGACGATGCAGAAGGCGCGCTACGACGCCATGAATGTCGGCCATTTCGGCCTGGCGGCGCCCACCTACACGCATTTCACGTCGCCGATCCGCCGCTATCCCGATCTCGTCGTGCACCGCGTGCTGCGCGAGCTGCGAACCACCAAGGTCACCGACGAGCGGCGGGCCGAGCTGGACGAGGATTTGCCGGAGGTCGGCCGCCACACCTCGGAGATGGAGCGCCGCGCCACCGACGCCGAGCGCGAGATCCTGCAGTGGAAGAAGGTCCGGTTCATGGCCGACAAGGTCGGCGACGTGTTCGAGGGCTACATCACCGGCGTGGCGCCGTTCGGGATGTTCGTCGAGCTGACCGACCACTACGTCGAAGGCCTGGTCCACGTCAGCACGATGGCCGACGATTACTATCGCTTCCGTGAGCAACAGCACGTGCTGTTTGGCGAAAACACCAGGAAGACGTATCGTCTGGGCGACCAGGTCAAAGTGCAGATCGTTCGCGTCGACATGGAGCGGCGCCAGATCGACCTCGGTCTCGAGGACGTGCTCGAGAAGGTGCGGCGCGACCAACGCTCCCGTGGCGCGTCGCGCAGCTCCGCCCGGCCCAAGAAAGAACAGCGCCAAGGCACGCCGCAGGAGCGCCGCACGCGCAAGCAGCGACTCGGAAAGAAAGAGCGGGCTCGCCGGAAGTAGTCAGTAGTCAGTAGTCAGAAATGCAGAGCATCGTCGTCGGCACCGCCGGGCATATTGACCATGGCAAGAGCTCGCTCGTCCACGCGCTGACGGGGATCGATCCCGATCGCCTCAAGGAAGAGAAGGCCCGCGGCATCACCATCGAGCTGGGCTTCGCGCACACCACCATCGGCTCAACCCGCGTCGCCTTTGTCGACGTTCCCGGCCACGAGCGGTTCGTGAGGACGATGCTCGCCGGTGTGGGCGGCATCGATTGCGTGCTGCTGATTGTCGCCGCCGACGAATCGGTGATGCCGCAAACCCGCGAGCACTTCGACATCTGCCAGCTGCTGCGCATTCCCCGCGGCATCGTCGTCATCACGAAATCGGATCTGGCCGACGCCGACACGCGCGCGCTGGTCAGGCAGGACGTGGCGGAGCTCGTCGAGGGATCGTTCCTCGAGAATGCGGCCGTGATCGAGGTGTCGTCGACCACGGGCGATGGACTCGACGCGTTGCGCGCCGCCATTGCCGCGCAGGCCGCGCTCGTCACCAACCGGCCCGTCGACGGCGCCACACGCCTCCCGATCGATCGCGCGTTCTCGATGAAAGGCTTCGGCACGGTCGTGACGGGCACACTGGTGTCGGGCCGGATTGCTCCGGACGACGAGCTGGCAGTGCTGCCGCAGGGCCGCAAGGTGAAGGTGCGCGGCATCCAGGTGCATGGCCGCACGGCCACCGAGGCGATCGCCGGCCAGCGCACCGCGATCAACCTCGGCGGCGTCGACGTCAGCGACGTCTCGCGGGGAGAAACGCTGGCGGCGCCCGGCACGCTGAGCGTGACGCGGCGCGTCGACGCGGCGATCGATCTGCTGCCGGCCGCCAAGCCGCTCAAGCACGGGGCGCGCGTGCGCGTGCACAACGGGACCGCGGAAGTCCTCGGCCGCGTGTCGATCGCGGGAGCGTCGGAAGGGGAGATTGCGCCGGGCGCGGGCGCGCTGGTGCGGCTGCGGCTCGAGGCGCCCGCCGTGCTGACGCGTCACGATCGATTCATCCTCCGCGCGTATTCACCGCCGATCACGATCGGCGGGGGCATCGTGCTCGACCCGGCGCCGACGCGGGCCGGGATTCGATCGGCGGAGGGCCGCGCGAGCGTGGAGCGGCTTCGCATCACCGAGGCCGACGACATCGCCGCGACCCTGGCCCTGATCGCTGCCGCAGGCCTGGCCGGCATCGACACGCGGGCGCTGGTGTCGCGGGCGGGGGTCGCGCCAGGCAGGGTTGCGGCCCTGGTCAGGCAGCTCGAAGGCCGCGATGTGGTGAGCGCCGGCGATCGGCTATTGGCGAAATCGGAGCTGGCGAAGGCCGGCGAGGCGATTCTGGCGGCCGTCGCAGCGTTTCACAGGGCGCAACCGATGAGCGAAGGCCTGCCGCGCGAAGAAGCCCGGGAGAAGATCTTCCGCCGCGCCGACGCCGCGGTGTTCGATCGCGTGCTCGACGATCTCAAGGCCCGCAAGGCGCTGACCGGCACCGATCGCCTGGCGCTGACCACGCATCGCGTGACCGTGGCCGGCGCCGACGATCGCGTCAGGACCGCGATTGTCGACGCCTATCGATCGGGCGGTCTCAAGCCGCCCGATGCGGCGGCGGTTGAAGCGGCTGCCAGGGCGCCGAAGGCGATTGTCGACAAGGTGACGACGTTGTTACTGCGAGAGAAAGTGCTGGTGCGGCTGGATACCGTCGTCTTCCACGCCGAGGTGCTGCAGCAATTGAAATTGGAGGTGGCGGGGCTCAAAGCCTCGGCGCCTGGCGGACGCGCGACCGTGGACGTCGCGGCGTTCAAGGAACGGTACGGAGTGAGCCGGAAATTTGCGATCCCGTTGCTCGAATATCTCGATCGGGAACGCATCACGAGACGAACAGGTGACGTTCGTCTCGTGTTGTGACGTTACTCCTTCATGCCGTTCTTGAAATTCTTGATGCCGGCGCCGATCCCCTTGCCCAGCTCGGGCAGGCGGTTCGCGCCGAATATGAGAATCACGATCGCCAGAATGATCAGCATCTCCGGCAATCCGATGGGCCCGAACAGGGCAACCACGTCCATGTCAGCTCCTTAAGACCGCGGAATCAGCAGTCGAGGCCAATTGTAGCACCGCGGCTGATTCTGGCAGGAATTTGACGCCGTGAAGCCGTCCGTCCTGTAACGGCGTCAAACAGATGTGGCGCTGGCTTTGCACTTGTCACGCCAGAACCCCTCGGTCACAATTGATTTGGACTAATTTCGCGACACATGGCCAAGTCTGCATCGAAAAAGCCGGCTGAGTATTCGCGCGCGTCTCCGCTGCATCTGGACGACCGCCCGGACGAGCTCCGCTTTGGCTTCGAAGGCCGGCAGTCGAGCGTGGGCGCCGGCGCGTCGGTGGCCGCGCATTTGGCTCTGGCCGTGATCTTCCTGTTGATCCTGCGCCTCGCTCCGCAGGCGCTGCCGGCGAGCTTCGTCGAGAACCTCCCAACGATGGTCTTCCTGCCCATTCCCGGTCCAGGTGGCGGTGGCGGCGGCGGCGGCGACCCGAAACCGGAGCCTCCGCGTAAGGCTGAAGTCGTGCAAAAGAAAGATCCGATTTCGGTTCCCGTACAGAAGCCGCCCGATCCGACACCGGAGCAGCCGAAGGAGCCGCCGCCGCTAGAGCTGGTGGTGCCGTTCAAGCCGATGTCCGACGCTGAGATGACGCTGCCCGGAGTGATCACGCCGTCGGCGCCCACGACGGGAGGGGCCGGGGCCGGCCCGGGCACTGGTGCGGGCACCGGGCAGGGCTCTGGTCTCGGTCCGGGTTTTGGCGGCGGGTTTGGCGGCGGCGCGTATCGTCCAGGCTCAGGGATCACGTTGCCGAGCGTGTTGCGCGAGGTGAAGCCCGCCTACACCGCCGACGCGATGCGCGCGAAAGTGCAGGGCTCGGTGTGGCTCGAGTGCATCGTGATGCCCGACGGTTCGGTGGGCGATGTGAAGGTCACCCGCTCGCTCGACCCGATCTTCGGTCTCGATCAGGAAGCCATCAAGGCCGCCAAGCAGTGGCGCTTCCGCCCCGGCATGCGCCAGGGCGAGCCGGTGCCGGTCATCATCACGATCGAGCTGACGTTTACCCTGCGCTGACGGGATCCGGGATCCGGGATCCGGGAGCCGGAGAGTGCTAGTCTCTTCCGTCATGCGTTACTCCACCTTTTCTGTCCTCCTTCTGCTCGCGGTGGTTGCACCCGCGGGCGCCCAACCGGCGCCGTATCCACCGCCCGTGGAAGGCGACTTCATCGCGCGCGATTACGCGTTCACAAGCGGCGAGCGCCTGCCGGAGGTCAAGATTCACTACCGCACGGTGGGCACGCCACGGAAAGACGCGGACGGCGTGGTCCGCAACGGCGTGTTGATCCTGCACGGCACCGGTGGCAGCGGCGCCGGGTTCCTGAGCACCACCTACGGCGGCCGGCTGTTCGGCAAGGGGCAGCCGCTCGACGCCGAGAAGTACTTCATCATCCTTCCCGACAACGTCGGTCACGGCCGGTCGAGCAAGCCAAGCGATGGCTTGCGAATGCAGTTCCCGAAGTACCGCTACGCCGACATGGTGCGGCTGCAACACGCGCTCGTGACACAGGGCCTCGGGCTCACCCATCTCAAGCTGGTGATGGGCACGTCGATGGGCGGGATGCATGCGTGGAACTGGGGCTACATGTATCCGGGGTTCGCGGCGGGGCTCGTGCCGCTGGCCAGCAACCCGGTGGAGGTTGGCGGACGCAATCGCGTCTGGCGTAAGTTTCTGATCGACGCGATCGAAACCGATCCGACGTGGCAGAACGGCAACTACACGGAACAGCCGCGCGGGCTCGCCAGCGCCATCGGCTTCCTGTTGATGGCCACCAGCACGCCGCTGCAATGGCAGAAACAGTTCCCGACGATCGCGGCCACCGATAAGTGGGTGGCCGATCAGGTGGCGTCGCGCACGAAGAACAGCGACGCGAACGACATGCTCTATCACTTTCACGCCATCGAGGACTACAACCCGGCGCCGCACCTGGCGAAGATCACCGCGCCGCTGCTGGCGATCAACTCGGCAGACGACTTCGTCAACCCGCCCGAGCTGCCGATCATGCAGGACCTGATCACGCAGGTGAAGCGCGGCCGGTTCATCCTGCTGCCAGTCACCGATGCGACGCGCGGCCACGGCACGCACTCGCTGCCGGCGATCTGGGGCGAGGAACTGGTAAAGTTCTTGAAAGAGCTCCAGTAGATGGCCGAATGCGGATCTCGGATTGCTGATCAATCGTCGATCTCAGATCTGAGATTGATCTGAAATCCGACATCCGAAATCTGAGATCGACAGTGACAGAGACCGCCGTTTCCTTCAAGACGCTCCAGTACGAAGTCGACCGTCGACGAACCTTCGCAATTATCTCCCACCCAGACGCCGGCAAGACCACCCTGACCGAAAAGCTGCTGCTGTACGCCGGCGCGATCGAGCTGGCCGGGGCGGTGCGGGGCCGGAAGACCGACCGGCACGTCGTCTCCGACTGGATGGAGATCGAGCGCGAGCGCGGCATCTCGGTGACCTCCGCCGCCGTCGAATTCGACCTCGGCCGGCATCACCTGACGCTGCTCGACACGCCCGGCCACAAGGACTTCAGCGAAGACACCTACCGGACGCTCTTCGCGGTGGACGGGGTGGTGATGGTGATCGACGCGGCCAAGGGCATCGAGTCGCAGACGCGGAAGCTGTTCGAGGTCTGCAAGCTGCGGCGGCTGCCGGTGCTGACCTTCATCAACAAGCTGGATCTCCCGAGCCGCGATCCGTTCGACCTCCTCGACGAGATCGAACGCGTGCTCGGCATTCACGCCGTGCCGATGAACTGGCCGATCGGCAGCGGCGATCGCTTCCGCGGTGTGTTCAATCTGCAGCAGGGGATCGTCCATCTCTACGATCGCCAGGAGCGCGCGCATCCGGCGCCGGTGAACGTCGGGTCCGCGAACGATCCGAAGCTCGCCGAGCTCGTGGGCGATGACGCGTGGCAGCACCTGATCGAAGAAACCTCGCTGGTCACCGGCGCGGGCACCTCGTTCGATCACCAGGCGTACCTCGATTTCCGCCACACGCCGGTGTTCTTCGGCAGTGCACTCTCGAATTTTGGCCTCGAGCCTTTTCTGTACGCCCTGACCGAGCTCGCGCCTCCCCCCAAGGGCCGTGAGAGCGATCACGGCGTGATTTTGCCCGAGGCGCCGAACTTCAGCGCGTTCGTGTTCAAGATCCAGGCGAACATGAACAAGCGCCACCGCGATCGCGTCGCCTTTCTCCGCGTCTGTTCGGGCGTGTTCGAGAAGGACATGGTGATCATCAATGCGCGTGAGGGCCAGGAGATCCGCGCGTCGCGGCCGTATCGATTCTTCGGCGGCAAGCGTGAAACCATCGACCGGGCATTTCCCGGCGATGTGGTGGGACTGGTGAATCCAGGCCAGTTCGGGATCGGCGACACGCTGTACGCGGGGATGCCGCTGAAGTATCCGCCGATCCCGCGTTTTCCAGCGGAGCACTTCGGTGTCGCGCGCCTGCGCGATGTGCGCTTCAAGCAATTCGACGAAGCGATTCGTCAGCTCGAAGAAGAAGGGCTGATGCAGGTGCTCTTTCCGATGATGGGCCGGCGAGAGCCGATCCTCGGCACCGTCGGCCCGCTGCAGCTCGAAGTGCTCGCCGTGCGCCTGAAGGATGAATACAACGTGGAAGCGGACGTCGAGTCGTTGCCCTACACGTCGGCGCGATGGCTGGTGGGGCCGGCCGACCAGATTGCGGCGCTGTCGGGATCGACGTCCGGTACGCGCAGTGTGACCGATCGCGAGGGCAGGCCGGTGATGTTGTTCGAGTCGGAATGGGCGCTCGACTACGTGAAGCGCACCTATCCCGACGTGCAGTTCTTCGCCGTCCACGCCCCCTAAGTTACTGAAAAAAGGGCCCGGGAGCGGCTAGCCCCCGGGCCTACCCTGGGAGGAAAGCGATATCTCATGGTGTGCCAGGAGGCGGGTGCCGCGAATCCCCCGAACGGGGACACCCCTAAAAGAAAAGGCCCGGTAGGTTTTTCACCCCACCGGGCCAAGATCACGAGATCACTAGATCACTAGATCAACAAATGAGGCGTTAGTACATGCCTCCCATTCCACCGCCGCCCGGCATGCCGGCGCCCGCGGTTTCCTTCTTGTCTTCGGGAATGTCGCAGATCAGTGCTTCGGTGGTCAGCAGCAGCGACGCGATCGACGAGGCGTTCTGCAGTGCATTGCGCACCACTTTCGCCGGGTCGATCACGCCCGCCTTGACGAGGTCCTCGAAGGTCTCGGTCGCGGCGTTGAAGCCTTCGTCGCCCTTGCCCTCCTTCACCTGCGCCACGATGATCGAACCTTCGTGGCCGGCGTTGGCCGCAATCCAGCGGCACGGCTCTTCGATGGCGCGCTTGATGATGGCGACGCCGATCTTCTGATCGCCCTCGAGCTTCAGGTCGTCGAGCGCCTTGCTGGCGCGAATCAGCGCCACGCCGCCGCCGGGGACGATGCCCTCTTCGACCGCCGCCTTGGTGGCGTGCATCGCGTCTTCCACGCGCGCCTTCTTTTCCTTCATCTCGGTCTCGGTGGCGGCACCGACCTTGATGACGGCCACGCCGCCCACGAGCTTCGCGAGGCGCTCCTGCAGCTTCTCGCGATCGTAGTCAGACGTGGTCTCGTCCACTTGGACGCGGATCTGCTTGACGCGCCCCTGGATACCCTTGGCGTCGCCGCCGCCCTCGACGATGGTGGTGTTGTCCTTGTCGATGGTGATCTTCTTCGCCTTGCCGAGATCCTCGAGCTTGATGTTCTCGAGCTTGACGCCGAGGTCTTCCGTGATCGCCTTGCCACCGGTGAGGATCGCGATGTCTTCGAGCATCGCCTTGCGGCGGTCGCCGAAGCCCGGCGCCTTAACCGCCGCGACCTGCAGCGTGCCGCGCAGCTTGTTGACGACCAGGGTCGCCAGCGCTTCGCCTTCGATGTCTTCGGCGATGATCACCAGCGGACGGCCGAGGCGCGCCACCTGCTCGAGCACCGGCAGGAGGTCCTTCATCGAGCTGATCTTCTTCTCGTGGATCAGGATGACGGGGTTTTCGAGCACCACTTCCATGCGCTCGGGGTCGGTCACGAAGTACGGCGAGAGGTAGCCGCGATCGAACTGCATGCCTTCGACCACGTCGAGCGTGGTTTCGAGCGTGCGGGCCTCTTCAACGGTGATGACGCCGTCCTTGCCGACCTTTTCCATCGCTTCGGCGATGATCTTGCCGATGGTCTCGTCGCTGTTGGCCGAGATGGTGCCGACCTGGGCGATCATGTTGCCCTTGACGGGCTTGGCCATCTTCTTGATTTCCGCGGTCATGGCCTCGACGGCCTTCTCGATGCCGCGCTTCAGTTCCATCGGGTTCGCGCCGGCCACGACGTTGCGGGCGCCTTCGCGGTAGATGGCCTGCGCCAGCACCGTCGCCGTCGTGGTGCCGTCACCGGCCGTGTCGGACGTCTTGCTGGCCACTTCGCGGACCATCTGGGCGCCCATGTTCTCGAGCGGATCCTTGAGGTCGATTTCCTTGGCCACCGTCACGCCGTCCTTGGTGATGGTGGGGGAGCCGAACTTCTTGTCGAGGACGACATTGCGGCCCTTGGGGCCGAGGGTGACCTTGACCGCGTCTGCGAGTGCGTTGACGCCGCGGAGGATCGCCTGGCGTGATTGCTCGCCGTAAATAATCTGCTTAGCCATGTGAGTGAGTCTCCGTCAGCTGGTTATTTCTTCTTGCCACCCTCGATCACCGCGAGCACTTCGTCTTCGCGCATGATCAAGTAATCCTCGCCATCGACCCGGACTTCCTGGCCGGAGTACTTGCCGAACAGGATGGTGTCGCCCTGCTTGACGTCCAGTGCGATGCGCTTGCCGTCCTTGTCGGCTTTGCCGGCGCCGACGGCTGCCACCTTGCCCTGCTGCGGCTTTTCCTTGGCCGAATCAGGGATGATGATGCCGCCGACTTTCTGTTCTTCTTCCTCGATGCGCTGCACGAGGATGCGGTCGTGGAGCGGTCTTAATGCCATAGGTGGTGCTCTCCGTCTCTGTTTGCGAACTGGTTGAGGTAGTACTCTTGCCGCCCCATCCTGGGACGGCGCGGCACCTCCGGTGCCGCCCTGCGAGTGCTGGCAGTCGACTGCCTTATGAGCTAGCAGTCAACATGCACGACTGCTAATGATACGGGAAGCGTCTCGAGACCGTCAAGGGCGCCGGCAGCTCGACGGTGGGCAGGGGTTCCGCGGCGCAGGGCATGCAGGTTGCACCCCCCGGCAGGCGGACGCGCCTGACTCGAGACCAAATTAGATGCGCGCGCCGACGCACCGCGTGGGCGTCGGCGCGCGTGTCAGCGCCGGTGTTCCGCCGTCTGATCCTGATCGCGCGTCACCATCCGGAAGCCCTGGAACGGGATCTGGCAGTCGTGCTTCTGGAGGAAGTTCATGAATCGCTTGTAGTCACCCGCCGGCAGGTTCAACAACAGCGCGACCAGCCGGTAGCTGCCCTTGGTCTGCTGCAGCCCGCGCAGGATGACGTGCCGCACGGATTCGCGCGTCATGTCGCGCATCATGAACGGCTCGTAGACCGCGGTCCAGAACGACACGCCGCCTTCCACCATGTTGCGATAACACGTTTCGGCGATCGACTCGGGCGTCCGGGCATTCGGCCCCGGCGGCGTCTGGGCGCGGCGGCGCGGCGCCAGCAGCAGCTTCTCCGGCGTGACCAGCTGCCCGGGCCGCATGAGCAGCAGCCGCTCGACGAGATTGCGCAGCTCGCGGACGTTCCCGGGCCAGTCGTGGGCTTCGAGCGCCGCGATCACACCCGGCGAGATCGCGGGGCGCGGCACGCCCGTCTGGTCGGCGAGGAGTCCGAGGTAGTGGTAGAAGATCGGCGCAATGTCTTCGCGCCGCTCGCGCAGCGGCGGCACCACGAGGTAGACGATGTTCAGGCGGTAATACAGGTCCTCGCGGAACTCGCGCAGCCGCACCTGCTCGAGCAGGTCGCGGTTGGTCGCCGCGATGATGCGGACATCGACGGTCGTGCGCGCCCGCTCGGAGCCGATCCGTTGAATCTCGCCGCTCTCGAGGAAGCGCAGCAGCATGCCCTGCATGCGCAGGCTCATTTCGCCGACCTCGTCGAGCAGCACCGTGCCGGTATCGGCGGCTTCGAGGAAGCCCTGCCGATCGCGATCGGCGCCGGTGAAGCTGCCGCGCACATGTCCGAAGAACTCGGATTCGAGGAGCCCCTCTGGGACACCCGCGCAATTAATCGTCAGCATGGGGCGCGCCCGACGCCGACTGCGGCCATGGATCAGCCGCGCTAATACTTCCTTACCGACTCCACTTTCACCGGCGATCAGTACTTTCGAATCGCTTGCCGCAATGGCATCGGCGTCCTCAAGTACTTCCCGGATCGCTGGACTCTTACCAATGAAGCCCAAAGCCATCTCGGCCACGACTGAAACCTCAAAGCAGGGGAATTTAAGACACAGAGGACATGTAAATACACCTGAGGTAAGGGAAGAGTCAATACGGGAAATGACCGAATGGAGATCGCGATTACATCGACGGCTATACGGTTGCGCGCCAAAGTGCGCAGTGAGATGCAGGATGGCGCGACGCGGTTAAACGCCCTATTTTGCCTGGGGCGATAGTCCGCTTCGGAGAAGCGCCGCAATCATCAGCAGACCTCCGCCGATGATCAGCGCTTCGGGTGATGCGTCAAGCGATCGGACGAACGAGCCTGGGTCGCCGAGATCTTTCCAGCCGGCGGCCGCGCCGATCGTCATCGAGAAAATACTTGTGAGCCTCACGGTACTCACCTCCTGACTATTTCGTGTGAGGCGGCGGGCGCCGCGAGGACGCCCGCCGTCAGTGATTCAACCGCGCGCGCTCATTCGCGTTGATCGGGCGGCGCGTCCTGCACACGCACACGTGAACTCTGCGTCGTGACGGTGCCGTCGCGCGTGATCCGATATTCGATGGTCACGCTGCTGGCGGCCGCCGCTTCTTCGCTCACGAGAAGCTGTCCGGCTCGCGCCGCGCTCTCACTGGCAAGGACGAGCGTTGGCTGCTCAGCCGCGGTGCCCGTCGACCATGCGACAGACGCCGTCACGCTCCAGGCCCCATCGCCGCTCACGAGAACGGGATAGCGCGACTGGTGACGCGAACGCTCGATGTACTCCGGCTCGACGACGCGGAGGCCGCGGTCGTCGAGCTCCTTTTCCGATGCGGGCAGGCGGGTGCCGTCGGGCATCCCGATGAGGTGCAGCCGCAGGTCGCCGCTGTCAGTCGTCGCGGTGGCGGCGACTTCGCCCTTGACATAAATCGGCTCGCCTCCGTCGCGTGCCGGCACGCGCGCGATGACGATGTAACCGGTTGACGAGGCCACTGGACGGGGCACCGCAATCTGCACGTCGCCGCTGCCGTTGGTGTGGCCGAGCGCGCGATACGTGCCGACGCTCACCACTGGGCACCCGGCGCCCGCGGCGCCGCTGCCGTCGGCCGCGCCAAAGATGCGCGCGAGCGAGCGGTCGGAGCCGAACAGCGCGGCCATGCAGCTGCTGGAGCGCGCGTAGACACGCACTTCGGCCTCGGCCACGCCGTTGACCGCAATCAGTGGGTTCGCGGCAGTGTCCTTCACCTCGTGCAGCAACAGGTTGATGTTCAGCGGCAGCGAAGGCGCCACCGTGACCGGCACGTCGTCCGACGAGGCCGGCATGAAGCTGCCCGCGCCTTCGTAGACGGCGGTCACTTCGTGCGCCCCCACGGCCAGGTCGGTCACGGTCACCGTGGCCACGCCATGCGCGGCATGGTTGAGGACCGCCGAGCCGAGCTCGCGATCACCGGCCATGAAGCGGACCGTGCCGCTCGGCAGGCCCTGATTCGGCTCGACGCTGCCGATGGTTGCCGTGAACGTCACCGGCAGACCCTGCAGTGCTTGCGCGCCGTTCGACTTGAGGTCGACGCGGCTTGCCTTGGGCGTCTTGCGGTCGAACATCGGAATCGCCGTGGTCCGGACACGAATCTCGCCGTTGTGCCGGATCCGGTGCGTGATCTTCGTCTCCGTCCAGTCGCTGCCGACATCGGTCAGGACGAACTGCAGCGCATCGAGGCCGTCTTCAATCAACGCGCTCAGCTCCGGGTGATCGGCGATGAAGCCATCCGGCGGCACGACGCTGGTTTCCACACCCCACTCGCCTTCGGCATCGAGGACGAACGGATAGAGCTCGGTCGAATCCGTCCACTCCATGTACTCCGGCTCGACGATGGCCAGGTAGCTCCCGTATTCCTCGATCATTCGGCCGGGCACGCGCTTGCCGCTGAACATCCGAATCTCGTTGAGCCTCGCCTTCTTAGTCTGGCCCGACGAAATCGACGCGATCATGTAAGCGGCGTAGATGGCGTCGTTCTCCGTCGGCGTCGTGGTCACGTTGTAGTCGAGCGACCGTCCGATCACGATGTAATCGATGTTCGGTTTGGTCGTCGTCGGCGGCACGATGATGGTCACAATGCCATTGGCGTCGGTGGTACCTTCAGCGCGATAGTTGCCAAAGGTCAGCACCGGGCAGCCGTCCTCGCCGCCGGGGCCGTCGGGTCCGTCGAACACGATTCCCCACTTCTTCGGCTGGTTCGTGACGTACAGCGAGTCCGTGCACTGCTCCCACCGGCGGTAGACGCGGACGATCGCGCCTTCGACCGGAACCTTCTGGACGCGCGGCCGGTTGGTGGTGTCCTGCAGCGCGTGGATGCTGAAGTTGACGACGATCGTGGCCGACGGGCTAATCACCTGTGCAATCGCCGCCGACGTGCTGCCCAGATACGACGGGTTGCCGCCGTAGACGGCCGTGACGCTGTGCGTGCCGACCGCGAGCGTCGTGGTGGCGAAGGTCGCCTGGCCCGCCGCGTCGAGGACGCCGGTGCCCATGGTGGTGGTGCCGCGCCTGAAGGTCACCGTGCCGCCCGCCAGGCTGGTGGCCGGCAGCGGCGTGACGGTCGCCGTGAACTGGACGCTCGTGCCAAACAACGCGTTGATGTTGCTCGACGTGACGGTCGTGGCCGTCGTGCCCTGCCCGACGTCGATCGTGAAGGTCTGCGGTGTGCTGGTATTCACGCCGCCGTTGGCCGTGCCGCCATCGTCGCTGAGCATCACGGTCACGATGGCCGAGCCGGTCACGCCGCCCGGAGCGAAGGTGAGCGTGCCGTTGGCCGCCACCACCGGCTGCACCGAGAACAGCGCGTTGTTGGTGTTCGCCGTCGTGAAGGTCAGCGCCTGTCCGGACTCGTTCGCCGGTCCGGCACTAATCGCCGTGGCCCACCCGGCAACGGTCATGAGACCCGAGTTGACGAGCACGCCCTGGTTCGCGCCCGACGTGAAGCTCGGCGCGTCGTTCACCGGGTTGACGGTGATGACCAGCGCGTGCGCGCTGCTGGTATCGACGCCGCCGTTGACCGTCCCGCCGTCGTCGGTGAGGCGCAGCATCACGGTGGCCGTGCCGGACGCGTCGGGCGCCGGGGTGAAGGTGAGCGTGCCGTTCGACGACATCGCCGGCTGCGCCGCGAAGAGCGCCGCGTTGCTGTTCGAGTCGATCACGAACGACAGCGCCTGTCCCGCCTCATCGGCCGGGCCGGGGCTCAGGTTGGTGGCCCACGCGATGGTCTGCGGGCCGCCATCTTCGTTCACCGTCACGTTAGCCCCGGGCGTGAACGTCGGCGCGTCGTTGAGCAGGCTGACCGAGATCGTGAAGGCCTGCGGTGCGCTCGTATCCACGCCGCCGTTGGCCGTGCCGCCGTCGTCCTTGATGGACACGCTGACGACGGCCGCGCCATTCGCGTTCAGCGCCGGATCGTAGGTCAGGGTGCCGTCCGGCGACACCGCGGGCTGTGCGGAGAACAGCGCCGGGTTGTCACTGGACACGAGGAAGCTCACGGTCTGGCCGGATTCATTGGCCGGTCCCGCGGTGATCGCCGTGGCCCAACCCGCGATGGACTGCGCGCCGGTGTCCTCGAGCATCGATTGATCGGCGCCCTTCACGAACGACGGTGTGTCGTTGACCGGCGACACCGTCACGCTGAAGGTCTGATCGGCGCTGGTGTTGACGCCGCCGTCGGCCGTGCCGCCGTTGTCCTGGATGGACACGGTGACGGTGGCCGAACCGTTGGCATGTGGCGCCGACTGATAGGTCAGCGTGCCATCCGGCGACACGGTCGGTGCCATGGAGAACAGCACCGGGTTGTCGTTCGCCGTCGTGAAGCTGAGCGTCTGGCCGCCTTCATTCGCCGGTCCAACCGAGAGTCCGCTGGCCCAGCCATTGACGGTCTGCAGCGCGGCGTCTTCGGCGGAGGTCTGATCGGCGCCCTTCACGAAGCTCGGCGCATCATTCACGGGCGTGACCACAACACTCACGGTCGTCGTGGCCGAATCGCCGCGCGAATCCGTGATCGTGTAGGTAAAGCTGTCGTTGCCGTGGAAGTTCACCACCGGCTGATAGGTCAGGAACGCGCCGCCGGGCCCAATCAGCACGGTGCCGTTGAGGCCCTGCGTCACGGCCGTGATCGTGAACGCCTGCGCGTCCGGATCGTGGTCATTGACAAGGACGGAAATCGCCGTGGTGCCGCTGTCTTCGAGCACCGTGACCGCATCCGGATTCGCGACCGGTTGGCAGTTCACGATGAACGCCACCGTCGCCGGCGCGCTGTAGGCGGCGCCGTCGAACACGCGGTATTGGAAGCTGGCCGCACCGCAGTGTCCAACGGACGGCGTGAAGGTGAACGAACCGGACGGCGAGAGCAGCACCGTGCCGCCGATGGGGCTGCCGAAGAGCTCAGCCGTGATCGTGCTGCCGCCGAAGTCGTTGCCGAGCACGCCCGGCGCCGGCTGCGAGATCTCGGTCTCGAAATTGGTCATGAACGGACCGTCATCGAAGGCCGTCAGCACGTCACCGATCGACGCCGACTCGACGCCCACGTTCCAGTACGAGGCGTGAGTGGTGAGGATCTTCAGGCGCACCTTGGTGCCGTTCGAGCGCTCGCTCACGCACGGATCGAGGTTTGCCGCCGGGATGCTCGTGGCGCCCAGGCAGTTGGGCACGAGCACGCCGTTGCGGAAGACCTGGAACGTCTCATGGGTCTGTCCGTCCGGCACGAGCGACAGGTCGATCTCGAAGACAAACACCAGCGGGTCCGCCGCCGTGGCCGTCACTTCCGCCCCTTCAGCGTCGGTCACCGTGATGTTCACCTGCTGGTTCAGGAACGAATATCCGCTCGGCGATTCCGAGCCGGAGATGACGCCCTGCGCGATCGATACCGTGGCGTCCGTCGGGCTGGTCACCTCGCTACGCAGCGGATCACCCGGGCTCACCTCGCCGCCGGTGCTCACCGAGTCGCCGCCCGAGACCACCGCGGACACGGCCTTGAGCGCCACGGTCAGCGTGACGGTCTTCGGCAACAGGCTCACGGCCCCGAAGTGATCCACCGAGGCATACACGAACGAGTCGGTGCCGAGGAAGTCGGAGTCGGGCACGTAGCTGAACGAGCCGTCGGAGCGCAGCGTCAGCTGGCCGCGCGAGGTGCCGCTCACCAGTTGCGTTGTCAGCGGGTTGGTGTCTTCCACTTCGACGTCGCGGTCGTTGGCGAGCACGCCAGGCGCCGGCACGTCGAGCGGCTGGTTCAGGACCGCCGTGAACGCGTCGGCCATCGTGAACGGCGGATCGTTCACCTGGTTGACGAGCAGGTTCACGGTGGCGACATTGCCGAGGGCGACGAGGTCGCCGTCGCTGGCCCGGTAGGTGAAGAAGTCGGGTCCGGCGTAGTTGAGCGCCGGGGTGTAGATGAAGCTGCCGCCGGCGTTGAAGGTCAGCATGCCGTGCTGCGGCAGCGTGACGAGCACCGCGGTCAGCGGGTCGCCGTCGGCATCGGTGTCGTTGTTGAGGACGCCGGTGCCTGGCACCATGAGGGCGGTATCTTCAGTCACCGCGAAGAGGTCGTCGTTGGCCACCGGCGGGATGTTGCCGTCGCGCACGTCGATGGTGACCGTGGCGCTCGCGGTGAGCAAGCCGTCGCTCACCGTGTAGACGAACGCGTCCGGACCGTCATAGTTGAGGGCCGGCGTATACGCCACCGAGCCGTCGGCGTTGAGCGTGGCCACGCCCTGGGAAGGCGCCGTCACCGCGATCACGCGCAGCGTGTCGCCGGCGTCGAGGTCGGTATCGTTGAACGTCAAGCTTCCCAGGCCCGAGGGCTGGAAGGTGTAGGTGCCGTTCTTGGCCACCGAGACGAAGTCGTCGACGGCCACCGGGGCGCTGCCGGTCGTGATGATCACGTCCTGCAGCTCAGGCGACACGAACGGATTGGTCGTGCTGATCTCGGCGCGGTACTGGATGAACTGCGAATTGAGCGTCAGCGGACTCGGGCCGGCGATCGCCACCCACGGCGTCCACGTGCCGTCTGGCACCGCCGTGTTGCCGGTGCGCACGCTGATCTGCAGCGCCGTACCGGCCGGGACCGTGGCGGCGTACTGAATCGCCTTCCAGTCCACCAGCGTGTTGGCGTCGAACACGCGTGATTCGAACACGCCCGGCGTCGAGGCGGGCATCAGGCGCATCCAGTCGACGAAGATGATGCCGCCGAACGGGTTGAAGTCGCTCGCCGCGACCGGGCGCATCGGGCCGGGCACCACCACCGCGTGACTCGCGACGAGCACGCCGTCGATGTAGTAGTCCACGCTGGTGGCGTTCCAGTCGATGCGGTAACGGTGGAACTCGCCGAGGGGCGCCACACCGACTGGCGTATCGATGGCGCCGTTGCCGGTGTTCGAGCGCGCGAACAGCATGCCGCCGCTCAACGTGCTGAAGATGGCCCACGGCTCGGTGGTCAACGCGAACGTCTGGCCGAAGCCGGCATGCTGGAACTGGTCGCCGGAGTAATTCGCGGAGAACTCGAGCGACCGCGGTCCGGCAAACAGGTTGGCGGCGGGCGTGGAGTCGAGCTGTTCAGCCGCGCACGACGCCGCATCGGCGCAACTGGACACGCGCGCGCCGTCGACGAGCAGCACGCCGTCGATGATGGCGGCAGACCCGCCCGGGTTCCAATTGATCGCCACCCAGCCTTGCGGCAGGCCGGGGCCCGTGAATTCCGAGCCGACCGTCGGCTGCAGGATCACTTCACCGTCGGCGGTCTGCGACACGTAGGTCGAATTCATGGTGCCGGCCGCAAAGTCCGTGGCCGCGGTGTCGCGCAGCGTCGGGCCAGGCACGGTGAACGACGGCGGCGCCGCCGTGGCGGTGTTGCCCGCTGCATCGGTCGACGAGACCAGGTAGTAGTAGGTGGTGTTCGGCTGCAGGCCCGAGAGCGCCATGCTGTGCTCGGTCACGAACGCGGGCAGCGCGGCCGTGATCGTTCCCGGCGGCAGGCTCGAGAGCGACGCGGTCTGGATCGCCGGATCGGTGCCGTAGTCGATGCGCGTGTGCGAGGCCTCGTCGGTGGTCCACTGCACCGTGACGCGCGAGCTGTCGATGGTCGTCGCCTTGACGTCCGAGATCACCGGGGCGGTGCTGTCCTCGAGCGACTGCGCGAACACGACGTCCACCCAGTAGTTGGCGGCGTTGAACGAGTTGGTCGGGAACGCTATCGGCCCGGGGACGAACACGCCGTTGCCGCCGCTGGTGCCGGACGGCAGCGCGTGGAGCGGCGGCGAATCCTTGCCGGCGCTCAGGAAGTACCCGCCGTCGAAGGCGTATCCGCCATTGGGCGTGTGGTACGACGCGACGTAAATCGTGTCGGCGGTGATCGCGACCGGCGAGCCGAAGTCCACCTGCTGCCAGCCGGTGGCCGTCTCGCCGCTGAACACCGCGGAGGCGAGCAGGGTGCCGGTGCTGGTCCAGAGGTTGCCGACGTGCGTGCCGTTGTTGGCCGGACCCTTGTAGAAGCGGATGCCGGTGATGAAGCCGTCGACGTCGCTCGTGAACTTCACGCCAAGCTCGTACTCACCCGAGTCGGCCGCGCTCGCGGTGCCGGGCACGACCGAGGGCTTCCACAAGGTGGTGCACGGGCACTCGCCGACGACGATCCCGACCGTCGTGCCGGCGCCGGCCATTTCGAGGTTGCCACTGTCGTCGGTGGCGCGCGACTTGATCGTCGCCGTGCCCACGATGCCCGGGATCCATTCAATCGACCACGCCGAGGTGCCCGCCGCTTTCCGCCACGTGGTGCCGCCGTCGACAGACACTTCGACCGCGCCCACCGCGCCGCCGCCGGCATCGACGGCGGTGCCGGTGATCGTCACGCGGCTGCCGCTTTCGACCTGGCCGCTCGGCAGGGGAGAGGTGATGGTGGAGGTTGGCGCGAAGATGTCGGTGGATTGCGAGGTCGACTGGAGCGGACGTGTCGAGTCGGCGCCTACCTGCAATGACCCGGGCTGCGCTCCCATGTCGGCAAACAGGTTGATCGTGGCCTGCTGCATGGCATGATCGGGACCGTCCGGGGCCGGGCTGCCGGAGTTGACATCGTGCTCGCCGTCGAGACCCCATGCCCACTGCACGGTGCTGGCGCCGAACACGATGGCGCCGCTTTGGTGCTTATACATCGTTAGCGTGTGCGTGGCGGTGCCCAGACCGACCAGCGAGCCAAAATTGATGATCTTTTCCTGGTTGGCCAGCGTCGTCGACGACATGCGCACGAGGCCGTCCGGCTGGAAGCCGTTCTCGAGCGCCTCACCCCATTCGTAGCCGAGCGAACCGGAGGCCAGGGTCGTGGTCCCTCCGGGCAACAGATCGGCCACGCGCGTGTTGCGCCAGAAGCGCAGGCCCGACATCGAAGACGGTACCGTGATCGAAGAGCCGCAGCAGTTGACGGTCCAGATCGATCCAATCAACCCGTTCTCGGGACGGCCGCCGTCCGACGGCGGGCTGAAGCGCGGGTCGCGCCAGGTGCCCGTCCACTCGGGCGACGGATCGATCTTGGCGTTGTTGAGCGTTTCCTTGTACGAGACCAGCGTGCGGTGGCCGGTCGCGCTCGTAATGGCGGGTTCCCAGCGCGTCTTCCAGTACACTTCGTTGCCGCTCATGAACGACAGGTTGACGCCGGCGTTCCGCGCGTTCTCGACGTTGGTACGCTGGGCGCCGGACCAGTACTCGTCGTGGCCGGTCGACAGGAAAATCTTGGGCTTCATCGCGCTGGTCAGGCCCTTCGTGGGGTCCGCGCCGAGCCGGTCGGTGTCCACGCCCGACCAATACTTCACGTTGTAGCCGTTGGCCTCGAGGAACCGGATCATCGGGTATTCGGCGTTGAACAGGAAGCTCTGCGGGTCGTGATCGCGCGTATCCATCGGGCGGTTGTAGCTCACCTTGACGGCGCGGGCGATGCAGCCGTAGGCGGTGCCGGCGTTCGAGAACGGCGCGCCGCAATACAGGTTGTTGCCGCCATACAGGTTGTAGGCCTGCCACGTCGTGTCCGACGTCTGGAACAGGACGTCCGCCTGGCGCGAGTCGTCTCTGACGACGAAGACGATGTGGCTGGCATTGCCGTTGACGTTGTCGGTCGGCCTGGCGAGGTAGACGCCCGACACCGCATTGGCCGGCACCGCCCACGAGGCGTTGGTGCCCCAGTTGCCGCAGTCGATCAGGCCGGTACTCGAGTCGGTCATGCAGCTGGGCTGATTGATCTTGGTGATGTCGGCGTCGGCAATGGTGCTGACCTTGCGGGCGCCGGCGCCGTTGTAATAGCCAAGACGGTAAATGTCGATCCGGTAGTTCGTCGACGCCGTGTCGATCTTGAACTGGATCGTTTCACCAAGATTCACGCTCATATCGGAGCCGAATCCCTGGATGTTCGGCGACCCGGCACCGGAGACATCCCAGTCCGTGTCGCCCGGCAGCAGGTTTTCCGCCACGATCGGGTTGGCTTGCGCCTGCAAGATGCCAGGCAATCCGGATCCATGACCAGACAACAGAATCAACAAGCAGGTCAGCGCGAAGATGATCCGCGCGGTGTTTCGAGAGGCGTTCTTCAAAATAGTCGTCATGGTTGTCCTGTCGCAGCTGACGGGTGCGCCCGGCTCGTCGCCGACGCCCCGCTGGAGCCGGAGCCAAAGCCGTCAAAACTTGAGTTCGGGTGGTGGGATAGCAACGGCCGAGCCAGAGACGGCCGGGGTTCTGAGCGGCTTTGAGGAGCTACAGAAATGTCGCAGCGGGTGGCGGTTTCAGTGAAAGACCTAGCGAAAATCGAAGGATCTACCGATACTCAACTGAACCGCACGCCAACGACAGAATTGTGTGCCACGGATCCGCAGACGTTTGTCTGCCCCCGGGACGACGGCGAGGTAGTTGCCGATCTGTCGCACGAGCCGATGAGCGGATGACGGATGTATCAGTTTGATTGGCGGGCGTCGCGCGCAGGCCGCGCCGGAACGGGAAAACCCGCCGTACCCTCGACGGTCTGGTATTTGGGCTGGACGAGCCTGCTGACCGATGTCTCGTCCGAAATGGTCAACGGCATCCTGCCGTTGTACCTGGTCGGCTATCTGCGCCTCAGTCCCCTGCAGTTCGGGATCATCGACGGCCTCTACCAGGGCGTGTCCGCCGTGTTGCGGCTGGCTGGGGGCTACCTGGCGGACCGCTTTCGCCGCTACAAGGAAACCGCCGTAGCAGGGTATGCGCTGTCGGCGTTGTGCCGGCTCGGACTGCTCGTGCCAGGGGCGTCGTGGACGTTCCTGGCTTCCGTGATCGCCGTGGACCGGACGGGCAAGGGACTGAGGACCGCGCCGCGGGACGCGATGATCACGTTGACCAGTACCCGTGCCGGTCTGGCCACCAGTTTCGGCGTGCACCGCTCCATGGACGCCGCCGGCGCGCTCGCCGGGCCCCTGGTGGCCTTCCTGATTCTCGCCGCGGCGCCCGAGCGGTTCGACATCGTGTTCGTGGTCAGTTTCTGCATCGCGCTGGTCGGGCTGGGGGTGCTGGTAGTCTTCGTGGACGGGACCTCGATCGGCGCCGGCGCGCTGGCGGACGCCCCTCCGCGGCCCTCGCTGCCTGGCATCCTCCGGTCGCTCTTTGGCCAGGCTGCCTTCGTTCTGCTGAGCATCGCCGCCCTGGTCCTGAGCCTCGCGACGATGAGCGACGCGTTTATTTACCTCACTTTGCAGCAGCGCCTTCAGTTCGCGCCGTCGGTATTCCCCTTGCTGTATGTATCGACGTCCCTGTTCTTCGCCACGTTCGCGGCGCCGGCCGGTCGTCTGGCCGATCGATTCGGCACGCGGCAGGTATTCATGGCCGGGTATGTCGCGCTGGGCGTGGTGTACGTGTCGTTGTTGCTGCCTGGCGCGGGGACGTTCAGTGCCATGGTGGGCATCGCCGCGCTTGGCGCGTACTATGCGGCCACCGATGGCGTGCTGATGGCCATTGCCGGGCGGCTGCTGCCACCGGCCCATTGCGCCTCGGGCCTCGCCGTGCTCGCGACGATGACGAGCCTGGCGCGGTTCGTGTCGTCGGTGGCCGTGGGGTGGATGTGGACGACCGGCGATGTCGTCACGACCGTCCGCGTGTTCGGGACGGCGCTGATTGCCGCGATGGTCATCGCCGCCTTTGTGCTCTCGCGGGTCGACGCCAACGTCTTGTCGGCTGTGAAAGGCAGCCCCGACACCCATGCCGGTCACCACTAGTTCGTCTCGCACGTCCGTATTCGTTGGCATCTGCGGCGCCGCCGTCATGACTGTTTTCGCCTATGTGCTGCTGCGTCCGGCACCGTCGGGGGCGCCGGCTCCTGCCGTTGCCGCGACGGCAGCTCCCGCGGAGGCGCTGGCGGCAATCGTGAAGGCCCCCCACCTGCTGTTCCGCAGCACCGATTACGGCCGGGGCACCGGGGGACAGCTGGGCATCGTGCCGATCGACGCGCTCGATTCGCCGCCCCTGTTCACGCTGCTCACCTGCGATCGGGTCTCGTTCGCGGCCGGTACCGGTGTCTGCCTGGCTGCCGAGCGCGGCATGGTGACGTCCTATCGCGCCGACCTCTTCGACCAGGCGTTTCTAACACGGCACCACGTTCCGCTGAGCGGCGTCCCCAGCCGCACGCGGGTGGCGCCCGACGGGGCCGTCGCGGCGTCGACGAATTTCGTCAACGGCGATTCCTACGCGGCCGGCGGCTTCTCGACTCGCACGCTCCTGATCGACACCGCGACGGGCAGCGTGATCGAAAACCTCGAAGCCTTCCAGGTGACGCGCGACGACCAGCCCTTCAAAGCCGTGGACTTCAACTTCTGGGGCGTCACGTTCACGACGACCCCGGGCCGCTTCTATGCGACGCTGGCCTCGGGCGGCCAGATCTACCTGGTCGAGGGCGACGTCACGAAACGGACCGCTCGCGTGGTGCGCACGGGCATCGAATGCCCGTCGCTGTCGCCCGACAACCGCCGCATCGCGTTCAAGAAACGGATGCCCGGCATCCGCCTGGTGTGGCGCATCCACGTCCTCGATCTCGAGAGCGGCGCGGAGACGGCGCTGGCGGAAACCCGCAGCGTCGACGACCAGGTCGAATGGCTCGACAACGCCACCATCCTCTATGCGCTGCCCAGCGGCGGCAAAGCGCGGCCGGTGATGGATATCTGGGCCGCCGCCGCCGATGGGTCGGGCACCCCTCGCGTCTTGCTCACCAACGCCGAATCGCCCGCGGTGGTTCGTCCGCTCAGCGCCGTGGCTGCCACTCGCTGAGCGGACCGTCGGTTACGGCGTCACGGGCGTGTTCATGCTGCTCTGGATGTCGTCGAGCGACAGCGCCCGGTTGTAGACCCGCACGTCGTCGATCTGGCCGGCGAAGAACTCGTCGTTCCAGACCGCGTTGCCGCCAATCCTCAGCGGCGCATTCGTGGTGATGATGTTGCCGCTGAAGTTCTGCGTGCGCACGAGCGCGCCGTTCACGTAGACGCGCAGCGCCGCGCCGTCGAACGTCATCGCGATGTGCGTCCAGGTGTCGACCACGAGCTTAGCCGTGCCCTTTGCTTCGCGGTCGTTCGCCCCGAGGTTCACGTAGGCGGCCGGCCGCGACACGTTGTCTTCCGCATAGAGCGCATAGGCGAGGCCGTTGGTGGATTCCTTCAGAATGGCCGTGCGCCAGTTTCCCAAAGCCGTCGGCCGCACCCACGCCATGAGCGTGACGCGCGTGGCGTCGAGGACGGCGTTGTCAGCCACCGACACCATGTCGTTGACGCCGTCGAACGTGAGCGCGTTGCCATTCTTGCCGGCGGTGGTCCACGTGGCGCCGGCGATGGTGCCGGTGAGATTGTTGCCGGACCCGTCGGCGGTGGTCGTCCCGGTGTTCTCATTGAAGCCGTACGCGGCCACGAGACCCGCCGTGGGCGCGCCGTCGTCGTTGGTGATCGTCAGCACGCTCTGTCCGTCGAGCACGGTGGCGTTGACCGGCGAGCTCAGGTTCAGCAACACCGTTTCGTTGGGCTCGGTCGTGGCGTCGCCGGTCACCGAGATGGTGATGGTTTGCGACACGACGCCCGGGCTGAACGTCAGCGTGCCGGACGCGGCCACGTAGTCGGAGCCCGCGGTCGCGGTCCCGTTCGCCGTGGCGAACGCCACGGTCATGGTCTGCGTGCTCGGCGCCGATGCGGTGACGCTGAGGTTCACGTTCGCGGTACCGGTGTTGCCTTCGGCCACTGTCACGTCGGCGATGGAGAAGGTGGGCAGCACGTCGTCATTGGTGATTGACCCGATCGCCTGGGCGTCGGCGATCGACGCGTTGGCCGGCGCGGTCAGGTTCACCTGGAACGTTTCATCCAGTTCGAACACCGTGTCGCCATTGACGGTGACGTTGACGACCGTGCTGGTCGTGCCGGGGTTGAAGGTCGCGGTCCCGCTGGCGGCCACGTAGTCCGTGCCCGCTGCCGCGGACACATTCGCGGTCGCGTATGCCGTAGTGACCGTCTTGCCGCTGGCGGCCGACAAGGTCAGCGTGAAGGCGAAGACCTTCGTGCCCGAGTTGCCTTCGGTCAGCGTGACGCCGGCAATCGAGATCGCCGGCTCGGCGTCGTCGTCGGTGATCGCGGCCGACCCCTGGCCGTCGTCGATGGTGGCGTTCACCGGCGATGTCAGGTTGACGACGAACGTCTCGTCGAATTCATCGAGCACATCGCCGTTCACGGTGATCGAGACCGTCTGCGAGAGCACGCCGGTCGGGAAGGTCACGGTACCGGAGCCCGCCACGTAGTCGGCGCCGGCAGTGGCGGTGCCGTCCGCGGTGGCGTACGACGCGGTCACCGTCGAACCGCTGGCGCCCGAGAGCGTGATCGTGAACTGCGCCGTCGTCGTCCCGGCGTTGCCTTCAGCCAGCGATACATCCGAGATGGCGATCGACGGGGTCGGATCGTCGTCGGTAATCGTCACGGTGGCCTGCGAATCGGCGAGTGTGGCGTTGACCGGCGAGCTGAGATTGACCACGAAGGTCTCGTTTGGCTCGTCGAGGGTGTCGCCGTTGATCGTGATATCGATTGGCTGCGACAGGACGCCCGGCGCGAAGGTCAACGTGCCGGACGCCGCCACGTAATCGGGGCCCGCGGCGGCGGTGCCGTTGGCCGTGACGTAGTTGATCGTCACGGTCTGCACGGCTTCCGATGCCAGCGTCACCGTGACCTTCGCCGTCGACGTGCCGGCGTTGCCCTCGGCGACGGCGACGTCGCCGATGCTGGCCGTGGGGATGCCTTCGTCATTCAGGATCGTGCCGGTGGCCTGCGCGTCGGCAATCGTGGCGTTCACCGGCGCCGACAGGTTGACGACGAAGGTTTCGTCGAGCTCGAGCACGGGATCGCCGTTGACCGTCACGTTGATGGTCATGCTCGTCGTGCCCACGCCGAAGCTGGCGGTGCCGCCGCCCGCGACGTAGTCCGACCCCGCGGCCGCGGTGCCGTCGGCCGTGGCGTAATTCACGCTGACGGCCTGGCCGCTCGCGGCGGACAGGGTGAGCGTGAAGGCCGCGGTCACCGTACCGGCGTTGCCTTCTGTGACCGACTGATCGGCGATGGAAATCGCCGGCACCGGATCGTCATCGGCGATCGACACGACGCCTTGCGCGTCGGCGATCGATGCATTGACCGCGCCCGACAGGTTCACCAGCACCGTTTCGAGGGCCTCATTCAAGGCGTCGGCGTTCACGGTGATGTTGATTGGCTGCGACGTCACGCCCGCTGCGAACGTGAGCGTGCCGGACCCCGCCACATAGTCGGGGCCGGAGCTGGCCGTGCCGTTCGCGGTCGCGTAGTTGACCGTCATCGTCTGCGAGCTGGACGTGGATGCGGTGACGGTGAGCGTGGCGGTGACGGTTCCGGCGTTGCCTTCCGTGACCGTGGTGTCGGTGATGGTCAGCGACGGCACGGCATCGTCGTTCAGGATGGTGCCCAACCCTTGCGCGTCGGCGATTGTCGCGTTGACAGCGCCGCTCAGATTCACCGCGAACGTCTCGGCGGCTTCGAACACGGTGTCGCCGATCACGGAAACCGACACGGTGGTCGAGGTGGCGCCGATCGCGAAGGTGGCGGTACCGGACGCCGGGGTGAAGTCAGTGCCCGCGGCCGCGGTGCCGGCGGCGGTGGCGTAGTTGACTGTCACGGTTTGGGCGGAGGGCGCCGACAACGTCAGCGTGAACGACGCTGTCGTGGTGCCGGCGTGGCCCTCGGTGACCGACGCGTCGGCGATGCCGATCGCCGGAGCGGTGGTCGTGAAGCTGGCCGGGGCCTGCGCCAACGCCGGCGACGTCGACGCATTGTTCGCCGCATCCGCCGAGGTCACACGATAGTAGTAGGCCGTGCCGGCCGCGAGGTCCGGTAGCACGAGGTCGTGCGCCGTCACTGGCGCCGCATGCGTGACCGACAGTGTGAGCGCCGTCGGGCTCGTGCCGTAGTCGACCCGCGAGTCGGACGCCTCGTTGGTGGTCCATTGCACGACCGCGCTCGACGCGGACGGCGACGCGATGACGGCGCTGATGACCGGCGGCACCCCGTCGACGCCGTAGCTCACCTGGTAATTGCCGCTCTGCGCCTGGAACACGGCGTACTCTTCGCCCTTAACCATCTGTAGCGAGAAAGCCACCGGCTGGCCGTCGAGCGCGACCGACACCAGGGCCGATCCCCCGGCCGTGGCCGGTACCATCGCGTGCAGCCCGTTGGCGCCGGCGCCGACGGCGATGGCGAATTCGAGCAGATTGGTGCCGTTCCACATGATCGACTGGAAGGACGACCCGTTGCGGCCATCGAGCCACTCCAGCATCTGCCGTGCCGTGATCACCGGTACCCCGCGCGCCTGCGCGGACGCGATGATGGCGTCGGAGCCGGTCTGGCCCGCGGACGGATTGAAATCCGTGTGCATATTCGCGGTGAGCGCGACGTAATAGCCCTCCGGTCCCAACGCCTTGTCGAGCAGCGAGTCGGCGTGGAACGAGTAGGTCATATTCGATTCGTCGGTCATCTGCGTGGCGGACTGGTAGACGTCGATCATCTGGCCGGTCGAGGTCGCAAAGCGCATCGGCATGCCCGACCCGGTGAACATGCCGGGCCGGTCGGCCACCCACGGGCCCGGCCAGTAGTAGTAATTGGTGTCGAAGCGAATGCCGTTGTTGAATGACGTTTGCGCCTGCGAGGTGTAGTCGCTCCACGCGATGCAATGCGTGCGGTTCGTGGTCGGCGGCGGCACCTGCGGGTAGCCAGTGGCAAACTGCGCCAACTGCGTGCTGAAGAACGACGCGATTGTCGACGGCGTGTAGTCGCCGCACTGGGTGTTGACGTGCAGGCCGATTTCAAAGCCCTGCGCCACGTAGTTGGCCACCGCGCTTGGATCGAGCGGCGTGCCGGGGAAGATGTACGAGGTGCCGCGGATGCAGCCCCAGTCAGTCGCCGAGCAGCCCGGCGCGCTGAGCGACATGTACTGATCGAATCGCCCGGCCGTGCCGCCGTTCGCATGATCGTCGCCGGTCATGATGACCACCGCCTTCAGCATGCGCGGAAAGTACCAGAACCGCGGCAGCGGCTTCTTGGTGGCGTTGATCTTCAGGATGATGTTCCACAACAACCGCTGTTGTTCGTCGGCCTGCGGGATAGCGACCTTATTCAGGTTGACGTAGTCGGGCTGGATGTCTCCCACCTTGGCGCCGTAGAAGAGATCATCGCTGCGAATCGGCGCCAGTCCGTCACGCTCCTGGCCCGACCACGACGGGTTGCCTTGCCGCGTGAGGACCACCGAACGAGCCAGATCGTACGTGAAGGCCACGGCGTTGCCGTTACCCACGGTGCGGATGGTCACAGCGGGATGCACCGTCGCGGTCGTCGCATTGGAGTACAGCGTGGCCACCGCCGTGGCGCCGTTGAGCGTGTAGCGATCCGCGGTGCCGTGGAACTGGATCGTCTGGTTGACGATGCCCGCGCCGGGCGCCGCCGCCGTGTTGACGAGCAGGTACGCCTCGGCGAGCGTGGTGCCGACGTCGGTCAGGCCGAACATCGGCGCGAGCTGCTTGTCGGGCCGCATCGCGATCAGGTTGCCGCCTTGCGTGACCCAGTCGGAGAACATCGTGGCCTGCCCCGTCGTCAGCGGCATCTCGCCCAGGATCACGACGTCGTAGCTGGTCAGCGTGCCGGCGCTCACCGTGGTGAGATCGGCCGTCGAGAAGGCGTTGAGCCCTTCGGTCCGCAGGATCTCGGCGAGATACGTCGAAAACGGATTCGCTGAAGACGTGACGATCAGGACCGGGCCGCCTGGGCCTTCGGTGGGCGGCGGCGGTGGCGGCGCCGCCGTGGTGAACGACCAGACGTGATCGTTGGCCAGCGCATTTCCGGCCGTATCCTTCACGCGCGGATCGGGGGTGCCGCCTTTCACAGTGGCCGTATACAACGTCAGATAGGCCAGCGGTGACGACGGATCCAGCGTCGCCGTGCGCGTGCCCGAGTCATACGTCACAGCGGCGGACACGAGGTTGTTCGACCCGTCGCGCAGCTGGACGGTGCTGCTCGTGATCGTCGTCGCGTCCATGTTCTCGTTGAACGTGGCCCTGACGTTGGTGTCGACCGGAATGCCTGAGACGCCGACGACGGGCGTGGCCGACGATACCGTCGGCGCCGTGACGTCCGGACCGTTCGTGGTGTTGAACACGACGTCGATGAAGTAGCCCTCGGACTGCCACGTCTGTGTCGGGAACGCGCTCGTGCCGTATTGGTAGAGCCCGTTGGCGCCATCGGCGCCGTCCTGTAACGCGGTCAACGGGCCATTGGTCAGCCCGCTGGTTGCGAAGTATTGTGACTGACTCGAGTAGTGGCCGTTGTTGGCGTGATATGAGATCACGTAACTCGTGTCGGCAGTGATCGCAATCGGCGTGGCAAACGCCGTTTCCTGCCATCCAGACGACGTTTCGTTGGTAAAGCTGGCGCTGCCAAGCAGAACGCCGGCATTGGTCCACAGCTTGGCCACATGCGATCCTGTGTTCAGGGATCCCTTATAGAAGCGCGCGCCGGTGATGAACCCGGCCACGCTCGATCGGAAGCGCGTGCCGAGCTCGACGGAATTCGGGTCGCCGTCGTCGATCTTCCCGGGCACCGTGGTGGGCGCCCAGATGCTGCACGGACACGTCGGCGGCGGCGGCGCCTCATCGGCCGTAGTGAACGTCCAGGTCGTCGTCGCGGCGAGCGCGTTGCCGGCGAGATCCTTCACGCGCGGATCGGTGGTGCCGCCCTTGACCACTGCGGTGTAAGTGGTCGACACCCCGAGCGGCTGATCCGGGTCGAGCATCGCCACGCGCGTGACGGTGTCGTAGGTCACCGTGGCGTTGATCAGGTTGTTGGTGGGGCCGCGCAACTCGAAGGTGCCCAGTTCCGCGCCGCCTTCGCCGACAAACCCCGTGGTGCTCGACGAGATCGTGGCCGGGTCCATGGCTTCGTTGAATGTCACCGTGACGGTGGTGTTCGGATCGACGCCGGTTGCGCCGGTCGCCGGGAACCTCGACGTAATCGTCGGCGCCGTCGAATCGAGCGGCGGCACCGTGTCGAACACGACGTCGGCCCAGTACCCCTCGGCGAGGTAGGTGTCGGTGGGGAACACGCCGCCGGAGCCGTAGCGGTAGACGCCGTTCGATCCGTCGACGCCACTGCGCAGGCCGTGGAGCGGCGGACGGTCGAGACTGTTCGTAAAGAAATTGTCGCTGCCGGTGTAGTGCCCGTTCGGGGCGTGATACGACACGACGTAAGTGGTGTTGGCCGTGATGGGAACGGCGTTGGGCAGGGTTGCCTGCTGCCATCCTGACGCCGTTTCATTTGTGAAGGTGACCGTCGCGAGCAGTGTGCCGTTGTTGGTCCAGAGACGGCCTGTGTGCGTGCCGGTGTTCGCCACCGCCTTGTAGAAGCGGATGCCGGTGATGTAGCCGGCCGCGTCCGATCGGAACCTCGTGCCGACCTCCACCGCCGCGGGATCGAGATCGTCCGGATCCGCCGGAACCGCCGTCGGGGCCCAGATCGTGCACGGACAGGCCTGTCCGGCCGTGATCGTGACCGCCACATTCGAGCCCGGCGACTCGATGTTGCCGCTGTCGTCGAAGGCGCGCGCCTGGATGTTGACCGTGCCCGATCCGCTCGCCGTCCAGGCTCGCGACCAGCTGGTCGTGCCCGTGGCGCGGTTCCAGGTGGCGCCGCCGTCGGTGGAGACCTCGACGCCGGCCACGATGCCGCCGCCGGCCTCGGTTGCGGTGCCGGTGATGGTGATCTCGGTTCCGGCGCTGATGGTGGCACTGGCCGCGGGTGAGGTGATCGTCGTGATGGGCGCCAGGACGTCGGTGGATGGTGTGGCAGGCGTGAGCCCGGCTTCAAGCGTATCCGCCAGTGCGTCCATGTCGGCCAGCAGGTTCACCGTGGCCTGCTTCATGCGCACGTCCGCGGCGGTGCTGCCGCGATCGTGGTTGGCGTCGAGGCCCCACGACCATTGCACCGTGCCGGCGCCGAATACCCGCGCGCCGCTCGGATGCCGGTACATCGTCAGGTTGTGCGTCACCGTCCCGGGCCCGTAGGTCGAGCCGTTGTCGAGCAGCATGGAACTGACGCTGCGTGTCGTCGACGACAAGCGGATCAAGCCCGGCGCCGTGAACTGGTCGATCGGCGCTTCATCCCACTCGTAGCCAAGTGTGCCGTTGGGCAGCGTCGCCGATGCGCCGGCGGCCAGTGTGGCCACGCTGGTGTTGCGCCACAACCGCATCTTGCCTTCGGCCGAGGGCACGACGATCGACGTCGTGTTGCCGTCGTTGGTCCGAAACAACTGACCGGTCAGGCCGTGCTCGGGGAACCCGCCATCGCCGGGCGGGCTGAATCGCGCGTCGCGCCAGGTGCCGGTCCAGACTGGCGCCGCGGGATCGATCACCGCGTTGGCGTGGGTCTCCTTGTACGAAACCAGCGTGCGATGCGTGGTGCCCGAGCCATCCACGCTCGGCTCCCAGCGGGTCTTCCAGAACACCTCGTTGCCGCTGAAGAACGCCAGGCTGACGCCGGCCGCGCGCGCGGCCTCGACGTTGGTGCGCTGGTCGCCCGACCAGTACTCGTCGTGGCCCACCGACAGGAAGACGCGATGCTCGAGCAATTCCGCACCGCGAAGGTCCGTATCAATGCCGCTGGTGTAACTCACGTCGTAACCGTTGCGTTCGAGCCAGCGGACCATCGGGTATTCAGCGTTGAACACGAAGTCTTCCGGGGCGCCGTCGCGGGTATTGAACGGGCGGTTGTAGCTGATCTTGTACGCGCGGCCGGGGTTCGCGCCGGGCCCGCCGGTGTAGAAGCTGTTGCCGCCGTACGAGTTGTAGGCCTGCCACGTGGTATCGGAGGTCTGGAACAGGATGTCGGACCCGCGGGTATCGTCGCGGACGATAAAAAAGACATGGCTGGCGCCGCCGGAATCGAGGCGCTCGAGCCGCGCGAAGTAAATGCCCGACACCGCGTCGGCGGGCACCGGCCAGGATGCCGACAGCGCCCAGTTGCCGCAGTCGACCAGACCCGTCGAGGGCTCGACGATGCAATTGGGCTGGTTCTGGGGCAGCGATGCCGAGGGCGCGACCGAGGCCACGAGGCGGGCGCCGAAGCCGCCGTAATACCCCATGCGGTAAACGCCGATCGTGTACGCGTTCGCGTTCGTGTCGATCTTGAATTGCTGCGTCTGTCCGGGCGCAATGCTGAAGGCGGTCGCAAAGCCCTGGATCGTCGGGTCGCCGGCGCCGTTGATCTGCCAGTCGCTCGACGGACTGCCGGCCTTCTGGTTTTCGCAGACGATCGGGTTGATGCCGGCGCCGCATCCTTGCGCCTGGATGCGCGAGGCCGCGCCCCACGCCATGGATAGGCCCGTGACGACGGCGAGCAGAATGAGTGTCGGCCGCGGTCGAAGACTCCTTGTAGGAGTCAAGGAATCAGACAGGTTCTGGAGACGCGGCTGGTTGGTAGGCATGGATAGGCTCACAGGGCACACGTGCACCCGCGGCTGGGCTTAGCAACCGCCGTTCCGTAAGCGTGTCGTGCAGGTTGGGCGTGAGTTGGTTGTCGGCGTCAGGAGGGCGACCCTCGGCGGCGCATTTTTTCGCTGCCGGGGAAGAATCGTGGTCCTGACCAGCGGCGTCGAACGCGCCGCGGATACCGTTGGCCACGCGTCGCGTTGAGGCACCGGTTCGGCGTTGATGTCCTCCGCATCCGTGCTGGATTCGCGATGCCGTCTCTTGGCAGGCATCCACCGCGTCCGCATTTAATCGCCGCCGGGGCAGACTCGGCGGGATCTTTCGAACCGGCGAGCGTCTCCGCCTTGCAAAAAGCCTTGAGAATCCGCGCGCGAGCCGCGATGGCTGGGCTGGACTGCGGTTTGCTCTGATGCCGCATCAATGTCTGCCATTCGAGAAATCTTCGCGGAGCAATGGGAGTACCGCGAGCTGCTCGTGCGCATGACCATGCGCGATCTGCTGTTGCGTTACAAGCAGACCGCGATGGGCCTGGGCTGGGCGATCTTCATGCCGCTGGTCAATACCGCGATCTTTTCCGTGATTTTCACGCGAGTCGCGTCGATCGACGTGGGTGCGCCCTACCCGGTCTACGCCTTCTGCGGGCTGGTGGCCTGGAACTTCTTCGCCTCGGCGCTGCGGTTTTCGGTGATCTCGCTGACGTCGAATCCAAGCCTCGTCACCAAGCTCTATTTTCCCCGGGAGATCTTTCCGTTTTCGGCGGTGCTGGTCTCGCTGGTGGACTTTGCGGTGGCCTCGCTGTTGCTCGTGGCGATGATGGTCTATTACGGGATCGGGCCCACCTGGGCGCTCCTGTTCCTGCCGGCCATCATCGCGGCGCTGGTGGTCTTCACTGCCGCCATCTCCTTGTTACTGGCGATGGGCAACCTGTTCTACCGCGACGTCAAGTACCTCTTCGAGATCGTGATTTCCGTGTGGATGTTTGCCAGCTCGGTGGTCTACCCGGCGGGGCAGGTCGGCGGAAAACTCGGCGCGGTGCTGGCGCTCAACCCCATGACGCAGCTGATCGACGCGTTTCGCGCGGTGGTGATTGACGGCGTGGCGCCCGGTCCCGCCTTCGCGGCGACGGCCGCCCTTGCCGTGGCGCTCTTCATCGCGAGCTGGCTGCTGTTCCACTCAGCCGAGTTCGAGTTCGCGGAGAACCTCTGATGTCGGCATCAGTGGTGTTCGAAGGCGTCTGGAAAAAGTTTCGTCGTGGCGAGCGTCACGACAGCCTGCGGGATCTGCTGCCCTCGCTGTTGTCCCGCATGACCGGCCGGCGGCGCCCGGCGGGGCTCGAGCCGTCGGAATTCTGGGCGCTGCGCGACGTGTCCTTCCGCGTCGGACCGGGCGAGGCGCTCGGCATCATCGGGCCCAATGGCGCGGGCAAGTCGACCACGCTCAAGCTGCTCACCAGGATTCTGCGCCCGACCCAGGGGCGCCTGTCGATCAAGGGGCGCGCCGGCGCGCTGATCGAGGTGGCGGCGGGCTTCCACCCGGATCTGACCGGGCGCGAGAACGTCTACCTGCAGGGCGCGATCATGGGCATGTCGCAGGCCGAGATCGCGCGCAAGTTCGATGCGATCGTGGACTTCGCGGGCGTCGAGGAGTTCATCGGCACGCCGGTGAAACGCTACTCGTCCGGCATGAACGCGCGGCTCGGCTTCGCGATCGCGGCGCATCTCGATCCGGACGTGCTGCTGGTCGACGAAGTGTTGAGCGTCGGCGACGTCGGCTTCCAGGCCAAGTGCATCGCGCGCATGCAGGCCCTGCTGAAGAGTGGTGTGCCGCTGGTGTTCGTGTCGCACAACCTCACGGCGGTGGTCGACCTGTGCACGCGTGCGGTGCTGATCGACAGGGGGGTCGTCCAATTCGACGGTCGCCCTGCCGAAGCGGTCGCGGAGTTCCGGCGGTATCGGCCGGAACCCACCGCGGCCGCTGACGGTTCTGACGCCGGCAAGCCGATCCGCATCACCGGCGTGCAATTGCTGCATCCGGCCGGCGAGTCGTCGCCCCTCTTCGTGACCGGCCGGCCGATCACGGTCCGCGTGTCGTACCAGGCGACGACATCGATCGATCATCCGCAATTTGCCGTCGACATCCACAACGCCGACGGCGTGTATTGCGCCGGCATCAACACGCGGATGGACGAGCGCGATCTCGGCTGCGTGACCGGCGGCGGGTACGTCGACCTGGTGATTCCGAAGCTGTGGCTGCTGCCGGGGGCGTATTCGATCTCGGTCGGGATCATGGACGCCAGCTCGGTCCGCACCTACGACCTCCAGTTACGCGCCTATCCGTTCTCGGTCCTGTCGGAGCGGCGCGACTACGGCATCGTCTATCTCGAACACGACTGGCGGCGCGTCGACGCCGGTGAGACCGCGCGCGACCGCAGACGGCACGCCCCGATTGGCCCGGCGCGCGGCCGCGCCGCTGCCGGCGGGCTCGCCACCACAGCACAGGAGACTTCGTGATCGCACCCGACGTGGAACTTGGATCGCACGTATCGATACCGCAGCCGGCACTGGTGAACCTCTATGGTTGCCGGATCGGCGACCACACCAAGATCGGCGCCTTTGTCGAAGTGCAGCGCGGCGCGGTCATTGGCGACTACTGCAAGATCTCGAGCCACACGTTTGTGTGCGCGGGCGTCTCGATTGAAGACGGCGTGTTCATCGGCCACGGCGTGATGTTCACCAACGACCTGAACCCGTCGTCGGTCAACGCCGACGGCAGCATGCAGACCGATGCCGACTGGCGGCTGCTGCCGACGCGGGTGGCGCGGCGCGCCTCGATTGGCAGCAACGCCACCATTCTCGCCGGCGTGACCATCGGCGAAGGCGCGCTGGTCGGCGCCGGCGCGGTCGTGACGAGGGATGTGCCGCCCAATGCGGTCGTCGCCGGCGTGCCGGCGGTGGTGATTGGCAGTCGAACAGAACTTTCCAACCGCGCGGACCTTCGCGCAGACAGGCAGATGACGTCGTGATTGGTGTCGGAGTAATCGGCTACGGCTACTGGGGACCGAACCTGGTCCGCAACTTCTACGAGACACCCGGCTGCCGCGTGGTCTCGGTCAGCGATCTGAGTGCCGATCGCCTGGGCCGCGCCAGCGCGCGCTATCCCACCCTCGACGCGGTGCCAGACTATCGCGATCTGATTGCAGATCCGCGCGTGCACCTCGTGGCCATCGCCACGCCGGTGTGCACCCATTACGACCTCGCCATGCAGGCGCTGCGGATGGGCAAGCACGTCATGCTCGAAAAACCGATGACCGGCGACGTCGAACAGGCGCAGCGGCTGGTCGAAGAAGCGGCGAAGCGCCGGCTGATGCTGGCGGTCGATCACACGTTCGTCTACACCGGCGCGGTCCGCAAGATGCGCGATCTCGTGGCCAGCGGCGATCTCGGCGATATCTATTACTACGACTCGGTGCGCGTCAACCTCGGCCTGTTCCAGCACGACGTGAACGTGGTGTGGGACCTCGCCGTGCACGACCTGTCGATCATGGACCACCTGCTGCCGGCGCGCCCGGTGGCGGTGTCGGCCACCGGCCTGGGGCATGTTCCGGGCGAGCCCGAGAATATCGGCTACGTGACGTTCCACTTCGACACGGCGGTGATGGCGCACGTCCACGTCAACTGGCTGGCGCCGGTGAAAGTGCGGCGCACGCTGATCGGCGGCAGCAAGAAAATGATCGTCTACGACGACCTCGAACCCAGCGAAAAGGTCAAGGTCTACGACAAGGGCATCACCGTCAACAGCGCCCCGGCCGACGGGCACGCGCCCGGCAACGGGCAGCGTTACGCCATGCTCGTGGACTACCGCTCGGGCGACGTGTGGGCGCCGCAGATCGATGGCGCCGAAGCGCTCGCCGTCGAGACCCGGCATCTCATCGATTGCATTGCCAACAACAAGACGCCGATCGCCGACGGCGAGGCTGGATTGCGCGTGGTGCGGCTGCTCGAAGCCGCCACCGAATCGATGCGCAACTCGGGCCGCATGGTCGAGCTCTCGGCCAGTGGAGTGTCCGCATGATTCCGTTCGTCGATTTGCGCCGTCAGTACCTCGATCTCAAGACCGACATCGACGCCGCCGTCCAGCGCGTGCTCGATACCGGCCAGTTCGTGCTCGGCCCGGAGGTCGAAGGGTTCGAGAGGGACTTCGCCGCGATGTGCGTGGCCGACGCCGGCGTCGCGATGAATTCGGGGACGAGCGCGCTGCACCTCGCGCTGCTGGCGGCGGGAGTGGGGCCGGGTGATGAGGTCATCACCGTGCCGTTCACCTTCGTCGCCACCACCGCGGCGATCGGCTACACCGGCGCGACGCCGGTGTTCGTGGACATCCATCCCGAGACGTTCACGATGGACGTCACGCAGATCGAACAGGCGATCACCAGCAAGACCAAGGTGATCCTGCCCGTGCACCTCTACGGGCAGGCCGCCGACATGGATCCGATCCTGGCGATCGCGTCGCGCCACGGCCTGGTCGTGATCGAAGACGCCTGCCAGGCGCATGGCGCCGAGTACAAAGGCCGGCCGGTCGGCGCCATCGGCGACGCGGGCTGCTTCAGCTTCTATCCGGGCAAGAACCTCGGCGCCTATGGCGAAGGCGGCATGGTCGTCACCAATCGCGTCGACTTCACCAAGACCCTGCGCATGCTGCGCGACTGGGGCGCGGAGAAGAAGTACCACCACGTGCTCAAGGGCTACAACTACCGCATGGAGGGGATGCAGGGGGCGATCCTGCGCGTCAAGCTGCGCCACCTGCCGGCCTGGACGCGGGCACGGCGCGATCACGCCGCGGCCTATCGACGGCTGCTGGTGAACAGCGGCGTGCAGACGCCGCGTGAAGCGCCGTATGCGACGCACGTGTATCACGTCTATGCGGTGCGCACCACCGATCGGGCGGCCTTGCAGCGCGCGCTGCAGTCGCACGGGGTGTCGACGGGCATTCATTACCCGATTCCGGTGCACCTGCAGCCGGCGTATGCCGACCTGGGACACGGCGTCGGGTCGTTTCCCGAGTCGGAGCGCGCCGCCGCCGAGGTGCTCTCGTTGCCGATGTTCCCGGAACTCACGCCGACGCAAATCGAAGAGGTCTGCATGGCGGTGCGGCAGGAATCGTATGCGGCCTGACCGGGTCTCGCGGGTCGTGCCGGCGGTGTCCGGCCGCAAGGCGGTGCACGGGTCACCGGTGGCCGACGCGCTCACGGCGTGGCTGCGGGCCGAGTACCGGCACGACCAGCTGGTCGATCTCTATACCCGCCATCAGTTCGGCGACGACAAGCTGAACGTGTTGATGCGGTCGGCGATTTGGAGCGCCGGCGCGCGCCAGGCTGGGGAGGGCTTGCGCGTCGGCAGCGGCGCGGGGTTTCTTCACCTGGAGACGTTCGAGATTGGGAAGGGCGTGTTCATCGGCGCGCAGGCGTACGTGCAGGGACGCTTCGACGGCACTTGCCGCATCGGCGATCACGTGTGGATCGGGCCGCAGAGCTATTTCGACGCGCGCGACCTGGTGCTCGAAGAGTACGTGGGCTGGGGACCGGGCGCCCGCGTGCTCGGATCCAAACACACCGGTCTGCCGATTGACGTGCCGATCGTGCAAACGGATCTGCACATCGAGCCGGTGACCATCGAGGCGTGGGCCGACGTCGGCACCGGCGCCACGATCCTGCCGGGCATCACGGTCGGGCGAGGCAGTCTCGTCGGTGCGGGTGCGGTCGTGACGCACGATGTCGCGCCGTTCGCGATCGTGGCCGGGGTCCCCGCACGCGTCATCGGCGATCGCCGCGATCCGTCGCGCGCCGGCGGACCAACCGGCGAAGAAGCAGGAGTATTGCAGTGGCACCGTTGAAACTTGCCAACAGTCGCGTGCTGATCACCGGCGGCGCCGGGTTGATTGGCTCGCATATCGCCGACCGTCTCGCCTCTGAAGCCGTGGCCGAGATCGTCGTGCTCGACAATTTCGTCCGCGGCCGCCGCGAGAATCTCTCGCGCGCCATGGCCGGCGGGCGCGTCACCATCGTCGACGGCGACATCCGCGACCGGGCGCTGGTCGCCGAGGTGATGCGCGGCATCGACCTCGTGTTTCACCAGGCGGCGCTGCGCATCACGCAGTGTGCCGCGGAACCCGCCCTGGCCATCGACGTGCTGGTGAACGGCACCGCCACCATCCTCCAGGCGGCGATCGACGCCAAGGTCCGGAAGGTCGTCGCGGCGTCATCGGCATCGGTCTACGGGATGGCCGATCGATTCCCGACCGCGGAGAATCATCACCCCTACAACAACCGCACTCTCTACGGGGCGGCGAAGGCCTTCAACGAAGGCATGTTGCGATCGTTCCACGATCAACACGGGCTCGACTACGTGGCGCTGCGCTACTTCAACGTCTATGGCCCGCGCATGGACATGCATGGCGCTTACACCGAGGTCTTCATCCGCTGGATGCAGCGCATCGCCGCCGCCGAGCCGCTGACGATTTTCGGTGACGGCCTGCAGACGATGGACTTCATCTACGTGGATGACGTGGCCCGCGCCAACATCCTGGCGGCCACGGTTCCGGTCACCGATCGCGTCTACAACGTGGCCACCGGTACCGAGGTCAGCCTCAACGAAGTCGCCGAGCTGCTGCAGCGCATCATGGGCGCCGCCAACGCGATCGAACACGCGCCGCCGCGCGCGGTCAATCCGGTGCCGCGCCGCATGGCGGATACGTGGCAGGCCCGCGAGGAGCTGGGCTTCGAGGCGGCGGTGTCGTTCGAGGACGGCCTGCGCGCGTTTGTCGAGTGGTGGGAGCACGAGTCCAAACAGCCCGCGGTGACCGCATGAGCGGCGCCACGCTGATGGGCCTGCGCCAGGTGCCCGTGGCACGACCGGTGATCGGCGACCGCGAGATGCGCGCCGTGCAGCGGCCGCTGGCCAGCGGCTGGCTCACGCAGGGACCCGAAGTGGCCGCCTTCGAGCGGGAGTTTGCCGCCTACACCGGCGCGCCCCACGCCTGCGCGGTCTCGAATTGCACGACGGCCTTGCACCTCGCCTTGCGCGCGGTCGGCGTGTCGGCCGGTGACGAAGTGATCACCGTCAGCCATTCGTTCATCGCCTCGGCCAATGCCATCCGCTATTGCGGAGGCGTGCCGGTGTTCGTCGACATTCGGCCGGGCAGCTCCAACATCGATCCGGCGCGGATCGAAGACGCCATCACCGATCGCACCCGGGCCATCCTGGCCGTGCACCAGCTCGGCATGCCGTGCGACCTCGAGGCCGTCGCCGAGATCGCGCGGCGGCGCGGCCGGCCGCTGGTCGAGGACGCGGCGTGCGCCGCCGGCAGCGCCATTCTGTGGGGCGGCCAGTGGGAGCCGATTGGCCGGCCGCACGGCGACGTGGCGTGCTTCTCGTTCCATCCCCGGAAGGTCATGACCACCGGCGACGGCGGCATGCTGACGACGCGCAACGCCGAATGGGATCGTCAATTCCGCCTCTGGCGGCAGCACTCGATGACGGTCGCCGATACCGCGCGTCACGGCGCCACGACCGTGGTCTTCGAGGAGTACAGCGAGCTTGGCTACAACTACCGGCTGACGGACTTGCAAGCGGCGGTTGGCCGCGAACAACTCGTCCGGCTGCCCGGCATGGTGGCCGAGCGGCGGCGCCTGGCGCGCCGCTACTCGGAGATCCTGTCGGGCCTTGAAGGTCTGCAATTACCGTTCGAGCCACCCTGGGCTCGCAGCAACTGGCAAAGCTACTGCGTGCGGCTGCCCGACGGGCGCGATCAGCGCCGCGTCATGCAATCGATGCTGAATGCCGGGATCGCCACGCGCCGCGGCGTGATGTGCGCACACCGCGAACCGGCCTTCCGGTTGGAGCCGTGGCGCTGTCTGGGCGCGTCCGGGGTCGTCGACGGATCGGAGCACTGCACCAGCTTGACCGGGAGCGAGGCGATCACGGCGCGCGGCCTGATCCTTCCGCTCTTCGTCGGCATGACCGACGACGATCAGGGCCGCGTCCTGGCCGCGCTCGCGTCGGCCCTTGATGAACAGGCGGAACCGGCATGTCCTTGAGCCCTACTCCCAGACGCAACACCGGCCGGGTCATTACCGACGAGGCCATTCTTGCCGTGGTGATGCAGGCGATGCGCACCATGAATGCGGCGCGCCCCCCGGCGTCGTCCCTCGTCGTCTCGCCGGACGCGGCGCTCTTCGGCCCCGACAGCCCGCTCGATTCCCTGGGGCTGCTCACGCTGCTCCTCGACATCGAAGAGGACATGCAGCGGGCCGGGTGTCCGGTCCTGTTGAGCGACGACCGCGCGATGTCGCAGACCCGCAGCCCGTTTCGATCGGTGTCGACGCTGGTCGACTACATCGGTCGGATCGCGCGCGAATAGGAGGCGACATGCGTCGTGTGGTGATCACCGGCGCCACTCGGGGCCTCGGCCTCATGCTGGCGCAGCATTTCCTCGAGGCGGGCGACGAGGTCATTGGGTGCGGCCGCACCCCGGCCACCCTGTTCCATCCGAACTATACCCATCGGTGCGTCGACGTCACCATTTCCGACGAGGTGGATGAGTTCTTCGAAGAGTTGTCCCAGCGCGTCGGGAAGATCGACGCGCTGATCAACAACGCCGGCATCGCCAGCATGAACGCGCTGGCGCTGACGCCATCTGAGACGGCGCGCCGGATCGTGGATACGAACCTGCTCGGCCCCTTCACGTTTACCCGCTCGGCGCTGCGGTTGATGCGCGGCTCGAGCGCCGCGCGGATCGTCAACTTCACGTCGGTGGCGGTGCCGCTGTGCCTCGAAGGCGAAGCGATCTACGCCGCGTCGAAGAGCGCGGTGGAGACGCTGACCCGCATCGCGGCCCGCGAGCTGGCGCCGTTCGGCATCACCTGCAACGCGATCGGACCGTCGCCGATCCAGACGGGCCTGGTGGCGGGCGTGCCCAAGCACAAACTGCAGGCGCTGATCGATGCGCAGGCGGTTCGCCGCTGGGCCGTCCCGGCGGACGTGATCAACGTCGTCGACTTTTTTCTCCGGCCCGAGAGCGGAATGGTGACCGGCCAGGTGATCTATCTGGGAGGCGCCTCATGACCGGCGGGTGGCTGTTCGATCGGATGGCGCAGACGCCGGAGGCGACGGCGATGGCCGGCCCCGACGGCGCCACCTCGTATCGCGCGCTGCTCGACCGCGTGGCGCACTGGGACACGTCTCTGGCCAATCACGATCTGCGCGGACGCGTGTTGAGCATCGAGGGCGACTACAGCGTGGAATCGGTCGCGCTGTTTCTGGCCGCGATGAGGAACCGCAACATCATCATCCCGGTGTGCAGCGCGACCCGCGCCCACTTGCATGAGTTCCTCGAGATCGGCGAGGTCGAGTGCCGGATCATCCTGACCGCCCGAACGCCGGACATCATCACGACGGGCCGCGACGCGGGCCACGCGCACTACCGCCGGCTCCGCGACGACGGCGCCGCGGGTCTGGTCCTGTTCTCGTCGGGATCGACCGGCGCGCACAAGGCCGCCGTCCATGACCTTCGCCCGCTGCTCGAAAAGTTCGCGCTGCCCAAGCGCTGCTTCCGGACGCTGGTGTTCCTCCAGCTCGATCACATCGGCGGCATCAACACGCTGTTCTATACGCTGGCCAACGCCGGCACCGTGGTGGTGTCCTCCGGCCGGATGCCGCGCACGGTGTGCGAGGCCATCGCGCAGCACCGCGTCGAACTGTTGCCGACCTCGCCGACCTTCCTGAATCTCCTGCTGCTGTCAGAGGAATGGCAGCGCCACGACCTGTCGTCGCTGCAGGTCATTACTTATGGCACCGAGCCGATGCCGGCGTCGACCCTGCAGCGGGTGCACGCCGCCTTTCCGAACGTGCGCCTGCAGCAAACCTACGGCTTGAGCGAGCTCGGCATCCTGCGGTCCCAGTCCCGCAGCTCCGACTCGCTGTGGGTGAGGGTCGGCGGCGAAGGCTACGAGACCAAGGTCATCAACGATCGGCTGTGGATCCGCGCCACGTCGGCCATGCTCGGCTACCTGAACGCGCCCAGCAGGTTCGATGCGGACGGCTTCTTCGACACCGGCGACCTTGTCGAGGTGGATGGCGAGTGGCTGCGCATCCGGGGCCGGCAGAGCGAACTGATCAACGTCGGCGGCAGCAAGGTGTTCCCGATGGAGGTCGAGAACGTGCTGCTCGAGATGGACAACGTCGACGATGTGTCGGCGCGCGGCGAGCCCAGCGCGCTCACCGGGCAGGCGGTGGTGGTGTCGGTGCGGCTCGCCAACCACGAGGATCCGGTGGCGTTCAAGACCCGGATGCGGATCTTCTGCCGCGATCGTCTCGAGCCCTACAAGATTCCGGTCAAGGTCGAGTTCAACGGCCCGGTGATCTCCGAGCGGTTCAAAAAGATGCGACAGCAGGCCGCCTCATGAGCGCGCGTTCGGACCGGCTTCGGCACATCGTCAAACAGGGCCTCGACCGACTCTGCCTGGCTCTCGTGGCGCCCTGCGCCTGGTCGTGTGCGATCGACCGCCGAAGCGATGGCGAGACCGTGTTCATGATGTGGGCGCAGTGCTTCGCCATCGTGCCGGGACCGCCTGGAGTGCTGCTGCGGCGCGCGTTCTACCGGCTCACGCTGGAGCGGTGCAGCGGCAGTTTCTTCGTCGGGTTCGGCGCGATGTTCTCCCATCGCAAGGCTGAGGTCGAGGACCGCGTGTATGTGGGCCCGTACGCGCTGGTTGGCGCGTCGCGGTTGCGCCGCGGCTGCCTGATCGGCAGCCGTTCGGGCATCATCAGCGGATCGGCGCTGCACGAGCTCGACGCCAGTGGCGACCGCCAGCCGACGGATCTCCGGAAATTGCGGCAGGTGGACATTGGCGAAGGCGCGTGGATTGGCGAAGGCGCGCTGGTGATGGCCGACATCGGCAAGGGCGCGACGGTGGCGGCGGGAGCCGTGGTGTCGAGCGCCGTGATGGCGGGGGTCGTCGTGGCGGGAAACCCGGCGCGCTTCATCAGGCGCGTCACGGTGATGGATGACGCGGAGGATCACATCAGTGCCGCGATGTGATGCGCTCGACTGGATGAAGGCGTCGGGCATCAGCCTGATCGTCTACGGCCACGTGGCCCACGCGACCACGATCGGGTGGGTGCCGCCGATCTATGTCAAGCAGTTCGGCGTGGCGTTCTTCCTGTTTGCCGCGGCGTTCACGCTGGCGCGCGAGAGACGCGCGCCGATGGACGTGCTGATCTCGCGCCTGGTGCCCGTCTATTTGTTCGGCCTGGCCACCGCCCTGGGCCTCAGCGGCGCCGGCCTCGTGGCGGGGTCCGGACTCTCACCGAGCAACTACCTGCCCTTCCTGGCCGGCGCGAACGTGCCCTTCAACAACTTTCCGGCGAATCCCACGACCTGGTACCTGGGCACCTACATTCATGCGTTACTGCTGTGGGCGTGCTGGCTCTCGCGCCACCGCCTCGGCGTCGCGGCGATCGTGCTGGCGCTCGCCATTGAGGTCCCCGCGCGCATGGCGCTGCTGGCCTGGGCCGGCCCGTATGTCGCCTACATGTCGCTCACGAACTGGCTGGGCGTGTTCGTCGCCGGCCTTGTGCTGGGCGCGCGACCGACCGCCGCCGCCCGCATGCCCGCGTCGATCTTTGTCGTGATACTCGCGGTGGGACTCGTCGCCGGCTCGATGGCGGCCGGCGGGTTCGGCCTGGCGCCCGAGTTTCCGTTCATGACGTTCGGCGGCACGTCGGCCGTGAACCGCGGCGTGTTTGCCGTGATGGTGTCGGCGCTCTACCTGTGGGCAACGCTGCTGTTCTTCAAGGCCGCCGAGCACGCGGCGGCGCCGGATGTCGTCCGGTTTCTCGCCAACAATTCGCTGATCATCGTCCTGCTTCACATGCCGCTGTTCTTCGCGCTCAATCCCGTGCTGGCGCGGATGGGATGGCCGTATTGGGCGAGGGTCGTGATCGAGCTCGTACTGTGCCTGCCGGTTCTCGCGTGGTTCTCGTCGGTGGTGACGGCGGCGGTGTCGCCGAAGAGGCTGGCGGCGCGCCTGTCCGAGGCGATCACGCCACACGCGGGCCGCGTGTTTGCCGGACGGCCAGCGCCGTTTCTGGAGTCCCGATGACGCCGACCGTTGATGTGATCGTGCCGTGCTTCAACTACGGCAGGCTGCTTGCCGATTGTGTGAGCAGCGTGCTCGATCAGGAAGGCGTGTTGGTCCGCGTCCTGATCATGGACGACGCGTCGAGCGACCACACCGAGGCCGTCGGCCGCCGGCTCGCCGACGATCCGCGGGTTGAGTTCAGGCGCCACGCCGTGAATCGTGGTCACATTGCCACTTACAACGAGGCGTTGGCGCTGGTCACCGCGAATTACTGCGTGCTGTTGTCAGCCGACGACATGCTGACGCCCGGTGCGCTGGCGCGAGCCACGCGGCTGATGGAGGCCGACCCTCGCATCGGCGTGGTGTACGGGCGCGATATTCCGTTTCGCGACGGGGCGCCGTTGCCGCCGCCGGACGTGGGCACGGCGGCGCCGCGGATGTTCGAGTACGGCGAGTTCCTCCGCGCCGCCTGCCGCCTCGGCCACACCGGCATTCAGTCGCCCACCGTCGTCGTCCGCTCCGCGGTGCACCGCGAGATCGGGAACTACCTGCCAGAGCTGCCGCACAGCGGCGATACCGAGATCTGGCTGCGCATGGCCGCCGCGGCGAGGGTGGCCGAGCTCGATGCCGATCAGGCGTACCGCCGGCTGCATGCGTCGAACATGAGCCTTGGCTACACGCCCCTGCAGCGGCTGCTCGAACAAGTGCGTGCCTTCGATATTCATTTCGATCGCCGGCCGCTGCCTGCGGACCTGGCTGCCCTGCGCGCAGTGGTCCGGCGAACCATCGCGGAAGCGGCGGTGTGGAGCGCGGCTCACGCCTTCGACCGTGCCGAGACGGTGGTGTCCGACGCCTTCCTCGGTTTCGCCCTCGCCACATCGCCCGGCATCGAATCGTGGCCCGCATACCGGCGGCTGCGATGGAAGCGGAAAGTCGGTCCAGCGGCTTGGCGGCTGATCTCGCCAATCGCCGAACGGGCCCGCCGGCTGGCGCAACCGCCCGGTGAACGGAGCTCGGCGTGAGCTGGCGCGCATCTGTTCACGGCAGCGACCCGGCGGGCGTGCGCGTGCTGCTCGAGCTGAATGGCGCGGACTTGCGGATCGGCGCGGTGAACGATGCGCTCGATCTCGCGGAGCTGACGGCGCCGGCGGGCGCGCGCTATTTGATCTGCGGGCCGCTGACCCCCGCCTTCTGCGAAGAGGCCGATCGCCGCGGTCTCGACACGCGCCGCGTCACCAGCCGGTCGTTTTCACGCCGCGGCAGCCTCCTGTATGCGATTGATGTGCTGCGGTGGGTCGCCCGGCTGTCGCGGTGGCGGCCCGATGTCGTGCATCTGAATTATTCGGGTTACGGCCCGTCCCTGGCTTGCGCGGCCTGGCAGTGCGGCATCCCCGTCGTGGCGCGCGCCGGTGGCCCCTACATTCCCGGCAACCTCAGCAACCGGTGGGTGTCGGCCTATGTCGCCAATTGCCGCGCGCACGCCGACGCGTTGCTGCAGTCGCCGCTCCGCGACCTGGTGACGGTGACGGGCGACCTGTACCGTCCGAGTCGGCTTCGCTCGACGATGACACTGGAGCGGCCGCTGGCGCCGAAGGCGGCCAGCACGGTGCGCCTGGTGTTTCTCGGTCAGCTCGTCGAACGCAAAGGCCTTCACATATTGATCGACGCGCTGGCGCGCACAACCACGCCATGCGAGCTGCTGCTGGCGGGCGGGGACTGGAACGCCCCGGGCTATGCCCAGCGCATCAAGGTGAGGGTTGCCGACGCCGGCCTGTCCTCGCGCGTGATCTTCGAGAACCATCGCGCGGATGTGGGCGCGGTCCTCAACACTGCCGACATTTTCGTGCTGCCCTCGCTGAGCGAGGCGCGGCCGCGCAGCATCATCGAAGCGATGTCGCTGGGCGTGCCGGTCGTGGCCAGCGACGCGGGCGGCATTCCGTCGTTGGTCGCCGATGGCGACACCGGCCTGCTGGCTCGTGCCGGTGATCCCGCGAGTCTCGCGCGCGCCATCGATCGGCTGGCGGCGGCGGCGGATTTGCGCCGCCAGATCGGCGAGGCCGGTCGCGCGTATGTGCAGCGCGAGTGCCGCGCCGACCACACCGCCAGTGAATACCTGGCCGTGTACGGCCGGCTCATTGCCCAACGCCGCGGCGCGCGCGGGCAGCCTGCGCTCGACAACACGGGGGTCTCCACATGGCCGACGTGATGATGTTCGAGTGCGCGATCGCGAAAGGACAGTCGCGGGGTCGCTCCGCCGCCCCGGCGCCGGCGTTTTCGATTGTCACGCAGGAGCATGCGCTGTGGCCAAGCATGGCGCCGCTCTGCCACGCGATTCAGCGGGCGGGGCGCGGCGACTGCGTGGCGTTCGCGGTGGCTCTCGATACGGCAGGGATCGCGCGGTTGATGACGCTGGTGACCCTGCGCTGGCAGCGCCGTCGCGCCGAACGCGCGATTCGCCGCTCGGGCGGCGAGGTCGTGGGCCACTTTGGAGTGGACCCCTCGCTTGCCAACCCATCCTGGCTGTACGAACTGAATACGCCGGCGTCGGCATATGCCGATCGGTTCATGCGTCCGCGGGGATCGAACCTCGCCTTGCGGCGCCTGGCCGAGTGGTGCTTCGGATGCGACCCCGCACTCGGTGGGGTGATGGTCGTGGGGAAGAAGTCATGCTGATCGACGTGGTGCCGGTCGTGCGGCAACTCGTGCCGGGATTGCTCACGCACCCCAAGCCCAGCGTGGCCTGCGTGCGCACGACTCATCAGAAGTACCTGGTGTTCGATGCCGATGCCTCGCGCCCCGCGTGCGTGGTTGAGATCGGCGACTCACGACGGTTGCGCCGCATCCACGGCATTCTCACGACGCTTCATGCGGTGTGTCCGCGCGAGGTGCCGCGGCCGCTGGCCTGCGCCGGGTGGGGCGCCAACACCGTCGTGCAGATCCAGGAAGGCCTGCCGGGACTGCCGTGGTTCCGTTTGTCCGACACGCTGACGACCCCCGAGCGGTGGCAGGCGCTGCTCGAGCGGTCGGTGGCGATGATGCGCAAATTCCACGGCGCCGTCAGCGACGTGCCCGGGTGGGTCGGATCGGTCGACCTTGGCAGTGCGCTCGCTGAACAGGCGACGCTGTGGCGGGCCTCCGGATCCTCGAACCCGCGCCTTGCCGAAGCCATCGCCGGCTGCATCGACCGGGTCAGCAGCGCACCGCCGATGACGGCGGTGGCGCAGCACGGCGATTTCTCGTTGAACAACCTGATGGTCGCGTCCGACGGGATGGCGGTGATCGACTTCGAGGAGTTCGCGCTGACGCGGATGCCGCTGCACGACGCGATCGGTCTCGGCCTCTCCTTCGCGATGTCGCAGGACGACCGCTGCCCGATCAGCGTGCGCGACTGCGTCGAACAATGCATCGGCGGGCCGCGAGCCGTGGATTCCTTCGACCCCGGCGTGCTGCGCGCGCTGCTGCTGCATCACTTGCTGTGGCGGATTAACCAGAGCCACGGTCTGCCGGCGCGGGCTCGCCTGAGAGCGGCGTTGATCGCTCTTGCCGAAGGGGTCGCAGCGGCTCCCGGCAACGGACTTTCCGGCTTGACGCGCGCCGCGTGAATGGAACGGCCATGTTGAAACTCTTCACCACCTGCTTGGTCCCGGCGCTGCTCGTCTGCGCTGCGGTTCCCAGCGCCGCGCAGCCGTCCACGCCGCTGGCGAACTATCGGCTGGGGTCCGGATGGGCCACCTTTGGCCTCGCGCTGCCGGCGGGCGCCGCCCGTGACGCGGTCGCCGTCGGCGCGCTGGCGACGCAAACCGACGTCAAGACGCGGTGGCCCGACGGATCGATCAAGTTCGCAGTGGTCACGTCGCGCGTGACCGCCGACGGCACGTATGCGATTACCGCGGGTGCCGCCGCCGCCGGACGCGCGCGTCCCGTGTGGCCGGCCGCGTCGCTCGAGCTCGCGATCGGCCCCGGTCGCTGGCGGGCGGAACTGCCGGCGTCGATCGGCGACCTGTGGCTCGACGGTTCGCTCGTGACCGAGGCCCGCGCCATGGTCACGCCGATGATGGGCGGGCTGGAGCATCCGTTCTTCAGGGTGATCTACGACGTCAGGGCCTACGCCGACGGCGTCACGCGGCTCGATGTCACGGTGGAGAACACGCTCGATCACGCGCTGGCCGCCAGCGTCCGGTATCAGGTGGCCATCACGCTCAACGGCCAGCCGGTGTTCAGGCGAGACGCCGTCGACCACCGTTACCTGGCGCGGTGGCGTCACGTCTCGTGGAGCCGCGACGTCGAGTCCGAAGTGACGCCGGACTTCACCCCGTTCGTGCGGGCCAACGCGCTGCCGGAGTACCTGTCGTCGGTCGACGGACCGGCGCGCGCCATCACCGGACCTGGCTTCGACATCCTCGAGACCGGCGCGCTGACGGTGCCGATGAACGCCCATGGTGGCCGCCCCGAGATCGCGCCGTATCCCGACTGGACGGCGCAATATCTCGTGCACAAGCGGCAGGATCAGCGCGCGTATGTGCTGCGTCACGGCGAGCTCGCGGGCAGCTTTGGCATTCACATCAAGGCGCCGGACGGCCGCCGCCTCATCTCGATCGACGAGCATCCGAACTTCTGGCTGGATCGGCGCGCCGATGCCGACGGCCGGCCCAAGCAGGGCATGAGTCGCGGCGTGGCCGAGTCCGGCGATAACGCGCATCAGCCCTCGCTGGCGTTTGTGCCGTATCTGGTCACCGGCGATCGTTTCTTCCTCGACGAAATGAAGTACTGGGCGAACTTCTGCCTGTTGTGGACGTTTCAGGACTCGCACTCGAACCAGCGCGGCGGCAGCGAAGGCCTCCTGGCATCGAACGAGGTGCGCGGGATCGCGTGGGCGCTGCGCAACCTCGCCGACGCGGCCGCATACCTGCCCGACCACGACGAGATGAAGGCCCACTTCCGGCAGAAGGTGGTCAACAACCTCGCCTGGCTCGACCAGCATGCGGCGACACAGACCACCCCGCTCGGCACGGTGTTTCCGTTGCGCCGGCCGGAAGACGAGCAGTGGGCGCCCTACACGTGGATCGCGCTGTGGGAACAGATCTACGTGGCGTGGGCCATCGACCGCGCGCAGCAGCTGGGGTTTACGCCCGGCACGGCGTTACGCGACCGCGTCGTCAAGCTGCAGCTGCGCCTGTTCACGAGCGAGCAGGAGGGCTACCGCCTGACGCACGCGGGGGCGTACGTGCTCGCCGTCGGCACGCGCTCGGGACGGACCATCACCTACTTCGACAGCATCGCCGAGGTGTTCCGCGTCACCGATAAGTACGGCAATCACCGGCCGTTCGAGGGCTATTACGGACCCGAAGCCCGCCTGATGTTGATGATCGCAAAACGGCTCGGATGGCCGGGCGCCGGCGAGAGCCTCCAGTACTTGACGTCGCACACCGGCGCTGACGGCGTGTCGATGCTCGCCGATCTCAATCGGCGTTCAGGTTGGGCCATCGCCGACGGCACCGTCGACGGGGCGGCGACGCGCCGCTAGCCACCGATTAACGCCGATTAGGCACTGATTTAATCGGTGTCCAATCGGTGTCAATCGGTGGCCGGTGCCCAATCGGTGTCAATCGGTGGTCTGGCGCCTCGCCACGACGGCCGCGAGCACAGCCGGTGCGGTCTCCGCCCGCAGCCGTCCCCACCGCGCCAGCACCCACACGGCCCAGAGCGCGAATGAGTAGTCACGCTGTCCCGAGCGGTGGTCCTGCAGGAATCGTGAGATGACACGCCGATCGAGCAGGTCACCGACGATCGAGGTCGATCCGAAGACATCAGCCTCGAAGAGCTCCGCGCAGGGCCCGGCAATCCAACGGCCGATGGGCGCGTCGAACCCGTGCTTCGGCCGGTCCACCACAGAGGGTGGCAGATGCCTGCGGGCGAGCGAGCGCAGCAGGTGTTTCGTGCGGCCGCCGGCGAGCTTCAGGCTGGCGGGAATGCGGAATGCGGCCTCGACGACGCGGCGGTCGAGCAGCGGCGCGCGGACTTCAAGGCCGTGCGCCATGCTCATCCGATCCACCTTCACCAGCACGTCATTGGGCAGATAAATCTTGAGATCCGCGAACTGCGCGCGCTGCACGTCGTCGGCCGACGAACACCGCCGGTAGGGTGCGGTGACGCGCTCGAACACGGAGCTGTGGCGCGGGTCGCGGTCGGGATCGCGGCCAAGGAGTACACGGGCTTCCACTGGCTTCAGCAGGCAGAGGTCCGCGTAATAGGCCGCGGCCGAATCCCGTCCCAGGTTCTCGAGCACCGTGCCGGCGCGCAGCCAGCGTGGGAGCCGCGCCGAGCGCGGCCACCGCGCGCCCAGCCAACCCGCCACTGCGCCGCCAGGCCCGCCGATGAGTCCGCGGGCCCGCGATTCGAGCTGGTGCGGCAGGTAGCGCGCGGCATATCCGCCGAACGATTCGTCGCCGCCATCGCCACTGAGCGCCACCGTGACATGCCGGCGCGCCATTGCGGACAAGTAATAGGTCGGAATCGCGGACGCGTCGGCGAACGGCTGATCGAAGCCCCCGACGATCGGATCGAGCACGGGTTCGAGATCGGGCTGGACCGTATCGCAGTAATGCCAGGTCTTGAGGTGGCCGGCGGTGACCCGTGCCATCTGCGCCTCATCGTACACGCCGGCACCGAAGTCCACCGTCGTCGTGATCACCGGCGTGGTTGACGCCTGTTGCATGTACGACACGACGAGGCCGGAATCAATGCCGCCGGACAGGAACGCGCCGATCGGCACTTCGCTTTCCAGTCGTTCGCGAACCGCGCTCTGGCTCACTTCGTCGAGGCTGCGGAGGACCTCGGCCTCGGGCCTGCGGTCGGTGTCGAATTCGGTGACGTCCCAATAGGTCCGGCACGCCATGCGGCCGTTACGCAAGGTCAGCAACTGACCCGGTTCGAGCTGCTTGATATACCGGTAGATGGTGTCGGGTGCCAGGAAGTACCCGAGCGAGAGATAGCCCTCGAGCGCGGAGAGATCGAGGGTAGAATCCCACGCCGGGCTCCGGCGCAACGACTTGATCTCACTGGCAAAGTGCAGCGCGCCGCCGAGCATCGCGTAGAACAGCGGCTTCTTGCCGAGCCGATCGCGGGCCAGCAAGGCCCGCCGCCGCACGGTGTCGTAAATGGCGAACGCGAACATGCCTTCGAGCTCGCGGACGCAGTCATCGCCGAACGCCTCGTACGCATGCAGGATGACTTCGGTGTCCGAGACCGTGCGGAAATGATGGCCGCGCGCCTCCAGGCGCTTGCGCAGCGCCCGGTGGTTGTAGATCTCGCCGTTGAACACAATCCACTGTGTGCCGGCGGCGTTGGCCATCGGCTGCCAGCCGCCGACGCGATCGATGATCGCGAGACGGGCGTGCCCAAAGGCCATGTCGCTCTCACAGTGCGTGCGCACGCCGTCGGGACCGCGATGCGCCAGCGCCTGGGTCATCGGGGCGATCGCGGCCCGCAGCCGCGGGTCGAGGTGACCATCAATGGCGATCGTGCCGGAGATGCCGCACATACCTCAGCCTGTAAAGGAGCGATAGAGCCGGACGTATTCAGCGACCATTCGCTGAATCGTGAACGACGATTCGAGGCGCCGCCGGCCGACCGCGGCCAGCCGGGCGCGGGCCCGGCTGTCGCCGGCGAGCGCGATGGCCGCCTGGGCCAGCCGCGACGGATTGCGCGCCGGCACCAGCACGCCGGCCGCGCCGTCGGCGAGCACTTCCGGGGTGCCGCCCACGGCGGTGGCGACCACCGGAACGCCCGCGCCCATGGCCTCGAGAATGGTGATCGAAACGCCTTCGCTGATCGAGCTGTTGACGTAGAGGTCGGCGGCAGGCAACAGCGCGCGCACGTCGCCGCGCATGCCGAGAAACTCGACCGCGCCCGAGAGATCCTCGCGGGCGGCGCGCGCCTCGAGCACCTCGCGCTCCGAGCCATCGCCGACGACGAGCAGCCGCGACCGCGGTACCGATCGGCGCACCTCGGCGAACGCGTCGAGCAGCGACATGAAGTCCTTCACCGGATCCAGCCGCGCCACGCTCGCCAGAACGAACACGTCGTCGGCAATCCCGAGCGCCGCCCTGGCGCGTTGCCGGTCGGCCGGGCCAGGCCGGGCGCCGGTCTCGATGCCGTTGTGGATCACGCCGACCCGGGCGCGCGGAAAGCGCGCCTCGATCATGTAGCGGCGCAGATCATCGGAGACGGCGACCATGGCGCCGTCGAAGTGCGAGAGCAGCGGGTTGACGAGCCGCCGCTTCCACGACGGCGGCGCGTCGCTGAGACGGCCGTGCTCCGTGTACACCAGCTTCATGTGGGGCTGCCACAACTTCGCGATGCGGCCGTAGACGAACGGCGAGTACTGATGGCAGTGCAGTACGTCGATCCCGCGATCCGTCGCGAGGTCGGCGATCTGCCGGCCGATGGAGGGCCGGAACCCCGGCCTGCGGTGGAGCGCCACCACCTCGATGCCGGCCGAGCGCAGCTCGCCCGCCCATGCGCCCTCGTCGTCGAGGCAGCAGACGGTGGCCGCGAATCCGCGCCCGAGGCGCCGGCAAATCTCGATCACCAGCCGTTCGGTGCCGCCGGGCGCGAGGCTGATCACGACCTGCATCACGTGGGTGACGCGTGTGGTCGCTGCCGCCCCTGCCGGGGGCGCCGTCGCGGGTCGCGGCAGCGCCACGAGATGCCGCTGCGCAGCCGCCGGGCGCTCCGGTATGAGCTGCGACGGGCGTGTGGCTTGCGGCATCATCGTCGAACCTCGTGCGACGCCGCGAATGACTGCACGGCTCGGAATGCCAGCGGCGCCGGTTTGGCGGTCACGGGCGCTGCGGCGGTTTCAGGTTGCTCGCACGACACGCGGTCGAGCGCAGCAATCAGTCCAAAAGTCAGCCAGGTGAGGTCGTTGAGCGCGAGCGCGAGAAACGCGCCGCCGGCCACGAAGCCGACCATCGATGTCAGCAGGGCATTGGCCATGGTGAAGAGAAAGTGCTGGCGCTCCGGTGGTAGCGACGGATCCATCGACTGCTTCCTGACGCGAAGGCAGATGATGGTGCCGTAGGCGAACAGGCCGACCCAGATGGCGGCGCCGATGATGCCCAGCTCCGCGAACACCTGCACGTGTGAGCTATGCACCGAGCGTTTGACGCCATAGCGCCCGTAGCTCGTATCGAAATCGTCGTACGCCTGTTCGTATTGCCGCAACCCGACGCCGAGCGGATGCTCGAGTCCCATCTGGATGCCGACGCGCCAGAAATGCGGCCGGCTTAGCGCGGAGTCTTCGCCGATCTCGTCGTAGGTGCGGATCGTCTCCAGCCGATCGAGATAGCTTTGCGGCACCGGCACGAACAGCGCGCCGAGGACGAGCACCAGCGAGAGGCCGGTGAGCGCGGGAATGCGGCGACGCTGCAGCACGATGTAGGCGAGCGTGCTGCACGCCAGGGCGACGAAGCCGCCGCGCGAATACGTCCCGACGACGGCGAGGACACAGAGCGGCAGCGAGAGCATCATGCCGCGCTTGAGCCACGGCAGCCAGCGGCCGGTATAGAGCGCCTCGATGTTCTGGCCCGTGACGAGCAGCAGCGGAATGATCATCACCGTGCCGAGCGCGTAGCCGTTGTTGTCGATGAACGCCCCCGAAAGACCGTCGGCGAAACGCGTACCGCCGCCAAGCGCGTAGGCCAGCCCCGCCTTTGACGCGTGGAAGCCGAGCGAACAGGCGATCACCGCGACCACGCCGACGAGGCGGATGCGCTCCGATGACAGGGTGACGAGCAGCAGGCACGTCAGCACCAGCCTGATGGTGAAGTCCACCCACGGCCACCCCAGGTCGGGCCGCACCGCCGTCAGCTGTGAAAGAATCGTCGACGCCACAAACGCGAGCATGCCCCGGCTGAGGGGATGCGTGACGTTTGGAAAGCGGCCGGCAATGATCGCCGGGACCAGCAGGACGAGCCCTAAGACCAGGGACAACCGGAGGCTGGTGATGTCGACCCAGATCCAGTCCTGCGGCCGGAACAGCGCGAACCACAAATACATCAGCAATGCGAAGTAGCGGCTGCGCAGCGCCGCGTAAAACCCCGGCAGGAAAATCGACAGGATGAAGAGCGACCGCAACATCGGGTGTGACGGGAGTGGAGCAAACCCGCCGCCAGAGTCCCCGTGCAAAACCCGCGAAATCCGGCGGCGGGGAGGGCGATTCGGCGCCGAGGTGAGCTTGGCTTCCTGAGGGCAGACTTCTTTCGCCGCGGTGGGCGAATGCCAACGATTTCAGGGGACGCCGCCCCGGCCACCGCCGGAGAATGTTGGTACGGCTATCGCAAGTGCACGGCCGTGCTTCACAGAACACTCGACGTGTCGTGGCCGGGGCCTGCGCGGCCCTCGGTCGTGGCCGTCACCAGCCAGGTCCCGTGGCCGCTCGATTCCGGGGGGCATTTGCGGACGTTTCACCTGATGCAGGCGCTGGCCGGCCGGATGGACGTGCGCCTGGTGGCCCCTTCGTCCGCCGAACGTGTCGACGACAGCACGGCGGCGCTTGCCACCGCAGGCATCGCCCCGAACGTGATTCTGACCGCCAAGCGGACGCTCGCCGGCGAATCGGTGAAGGCGCTGCGCGCGGCATTCGAGCAGGAACCGTACGTGCTGTTTGCGCGCCACCGGCGTCCGCCGGTGCTCGACACCTTGCTCCATGAAGTTGCAGGCCGCGCGCCCTCGGTGCTCTATCTCGATCACCTCGACTCGCTGGTCTACGCCAGTGCGCTCCCGGCGATTCCCGTGGTCATCGACATGCACAACGTGTATTCGCGACTGGCGGCGCGGATGGCGGAGGAATCCGGCGCGATCCGGCGGCGGTATCTCGAGCGCGAATCGGCGCTGCTCAGGAAGATGGAGCAGCGTGCCGTGGCGGTCGCGCACACCGTGCTGGCCGTGTCGCACGAGGAAGCCGGGTATTTCCGATCGCTCGGCGCACGCCGCGTGGTGGTGGTTCCAAACGGCGTGGACTGCGACGCGTTCGACCGCTTGAAGATTGGCGATCGCCGGGGGCCGCCGACGCTGCTCTTTGTGGGATCGCTCGCGTGGCCGCCCAATGCGCACGCGGCGCGCTTCCTGGCCGAAGCAGTGTTGCCCGAGTTGCGACAGCGGATCCCGTCCGCGCGCCTGGCGATCGTCGGTCGCGATCCGGGCGCCGACATCCTGGCGTTGGCACGGCCGGGGTCGAACGTCGACGTGGCCGCGAACGTCAAGGACGTCGCGCCGTACTATCGGGCCGCGCATGCGCTCGCCGTGCCGCTCGAATCGGGCGGGGGCACACGGCTCAAGATTCTCGAAGCGTTTGCGGCCGGCGTGCCGGTCGTCAGTACGCCGGTTGGTTGCGAAGGGATCGACGCGCTGCCGGGAAGCCACCTGGTGGTGGCCGATCGCGCGGACTTTGTGGCGGCGGTGGTCAAGCTGTTCGGCCAGCCCGAACGCGCGCGTGTGCTCGCCGTGCGGGCGCGCGGACTGGTGCGCGAACGCTACGACTGGAGCGTCGTGGGCCGGCTGGCCTGCGATGCGGTCGCCGGGGCGGCTGCGGCAGCGCCCGGCACCTCCGCGCCGCTTCGTGGCCCGCGATCCGAGGCGAACGAGTGGGGCAGGCAGGCGCAATGAGCATCCGGCCGATTCGCGTGCTCGAACTGCGCAGCGTCACGGGCGCAGGTGGCGGTCCGGAGAAGACCATTCTCACCGGCGCCAAGCTGTCGGACCAGAATCGCTTCGGCGTGACGGTGTGCTACCTGCGGTCCGCCGGCGATAGCAACCCCAACATCCGCCAGCGCGCCGCGGCGCTCGGGCTTGATTACGTCGAGCTCGTCGAACGGTCGGCCATCGATTACCGCATGTGGACCGCGCTGCGCGGACTGGTGCGCGCGCGCGGCCTCGACATCGTCCATGCGCACGACTACAAGACCGACCTGCTCGCGCTGGCGCTGGCGCGTGCGGAAGGCGTGGTGCCGATGACGACCGCGCATGGCTGGACCGGCCACAGCTGGCGCGAGCGGCGCGTCTACTATCCGCTCGACAAACGGCTCATGCGCGCCTTTCCCTTCGTCATCGCGGTCTCCGATCAGATCAAGCAGGATCTCGTGGCGGCCGGCGTCGAGGCCGAGCGCGTGAGCGTCGTGCTGAACGGCATCGACCCGGCGGCGTTCCGCCGCGATCGGTCGAAGGAGGCCGCGGCGCGGATCGAGTACGGCGTCCGGCCCGGCGACGTGGTGATCGGCTCGGCCGGCCGCCTGGAACCACAAAAACGATTCGATCAGCTCATTCGCGCTTGCGCGCTCGCGCGGCAGATGCAGCCGGCGCTGCGCCTGTTGATTGCCGGCGACGGCAGCCTGCGAAGCCGGCTGGAAACGCTGGCGCAGGAGTTGCTGCCGGGGGCGTGTACGATCCTCGGCCACCAGGAGGATATCCGTCCGCTGCACCATGCGCTCGACCTCTTTGTGCAGTCGTCCGAATACGAGGGCACGCCGAACGCCGTGCTCGAAGCGATGGCGCTCGAGACGCCGATCGTCGCGACGGCGGCAGGCGGTACCGCGCAAGTGGCCGAACATGGCTCGCACGCGCTGATCGTGCCGATCGGCGACACGCCGGCGCTCGTCACCGCGATGCATCGCACGCTGCTGGGTTCGTCCGAGGCCGCCGAGCGGGTCGCGCGGGCCCGGCGCCACGTCGAAACCGTGCTCTCGTTTGCCGCCCGCATGGCCGCGGTCGACAAGGTCTACGAGTGCGCCGCCGCCGGGCGAATTCCGCGATCGGCGCTGGCGGTCGCCGGCCGATGGGCGTGAGCCTTCGCGAGGCGGTGAAGGCCGGTCTTCGCGGCGCGGCGCATGTGCTCGTCACGCCGTTTGTGGTGTCGTTTGCGATCCGCGCGCGGCTCCTCGACCCGGATCGCGCGCTGATGGCGTCCACGCAACTGCTGGCCCTCGTGCCCGGCCTGCCCGGACAATATCTGCGCCGCGCATTTCTCCAGCACGCGATCGCAGGTTGTCATCCCTCGGTGGTCGTCGAGTGGGGGACCACCCTGTCGCGCGCGGGAGCCTGTCTCGAGAAGAACGTCTACATCGGTCCTGGTTGTCACCTCGGCCTCGTGCATATCGAGGCCGAAGCGCTGATCGGCGCCGGGGTCCACATCCCGAGCGGTGGCGCGACGCACGGTATCAACGACCCCACCGTTCCCATTCGCGATCAGGCGCGCGACGAGCGCCTCGTGCGAGTGGGCGCCGGCGCCTGGATCGGATCCGCAGCCGTGGTCATGGCGAATGTGGGCGCGGGAACAGTGGTGGGAGCCGGATCGGTCGTAACGCACCCGCTGCCCGCGGCGGTGGTCGCCGTGGGCACGCCGGCGCGGGTGCTGCGATCGCGCTTCGCCGGGCCGCGTGCCGTATGAAGGTCCTCGTGCTCACACACCGTTTGCCGTACGCGCCCAATCGCGGCGATCGGATCCGCTCGTTCCACATTGTTCGGCAGCTCGCGCGGCGCGGTGACGTGCGCGTCGTTTCGCTGGTACACGATCGCGACGAAGCCGCTGAACGTGGCGCGCTCGAGCGCGCCGGTGTGCGCACCTGGATCGCCCGCGTCCCGCGCCGTCGTAATCTGCTGCGCGCCCTGCTGACGTTGCGGGGCACGCAGCCGCTGACGCACACCTTGCTGGCCACGCCGGAGATGGCCGACGCGGTGGCGGCCGCCACCACGATGTGGCGGCCCGACGTCGTGCTGTCCTACTGCACGGGCGTGGCGCCGGTCGCATTGGCCCCGCCGCTGTCTGGCATTCCGCTGGTGATTGATTTTGTCGACGTCGATTCCGCGAAGTGGGCCACACTGGCGGCGTCGGCCGCCCTGCCGCGGTCGTGGATCTTCGCCCGGGAAGCGCGTTGCCTGGCCCGATTCGAAGCGGCAGTGGCGCGGACGGCGCAGATGGCCATGGTGGTCAACCAACGCGAACGCGACGCGCTGCTGCAGGTGTGTCCGGACGCGCGCGTCGAGGTGATTCCCAACGGCGTGGATGTGGAAGGCTTCAAGACGGCGCAGCCGCCCGCCGCGAATCGGTCCGTCGTATTCTCCGGCGTGTTTGATTACGCCCCGAACGTCGACGGGGCACTGTGGCTGGCGCGCGAAGTCTGGCCTCGCGTCCGTGCGGAATTGAGCGACGCCCGGCTGACGCTGGTCGGTGCACAGCCCTCGCCGCCGGTCCGGCGTCTCGCGAGTCTCGATTCCTCCATCACCGTGACCGGCCGCGTTCCCGACACGCGGCCGTACCTGTGGGGCGCGGCGATCGCGGTCGCGCCGCTGTTCACCGCGCGCGGAGTCCAGAACAAAGTGCTGGAAGCCGTGGCCTCGTCGTTGCCGGTCGTCGTGACCCCGGCGGTGTGGGACGGCCTGCCTGAAGACGTGTGGCCAGCCTGCCGGCGCGCCTCGAACGCCGCGAGTTTTGCCAGCGCCATTGTCGATCTGCTGTCGCTTACGCCCGCGGCCCGGCGGCAGATCGCCGCCGGCGCGCGGTTGGCGGGACTGGCCTGGCCGCAGCGCCTGGCCCCGCTGATGACGCTGATCGAGCGCGCCGCCGGACTCCCGTCCGACGGCGCGCCGAGACCGGCGGTTGTTACTTCACGATCTCGATCGCCGCAAGGTTCCACCGGCTCTTTACTGGCTCGGTCGCGCTGAGAGTGACCGTCGTTCCGGCTTTCGTCACCGGGGCGGCAAGAGTCTGGACCCAGAACGCGTCGGCGATCTTCGTGTCGAGCCACTCGTGGACCATCAGCTGTGCGGCCGGAATCTGCCGAGCCGCGGCGCTGTACGAATCATTGCCCACCGCGAATACGAGCGAACCCGCGCGCGACGTCGTCAATCTGATGCGCGGCGCCTCGTCGATCGCATTGGCCTGGACGACGTTGCCGATCGCGGTTGCGCCGCTGACGCGGATCACCGTCAACGACTGGTCGTGGCCGGCCGTTCGCTGGGTCGAGGTGACCACGATGCCGGCCGTCGGGCTCGGGACGCGAGCCCACCAGACTTCGGAGGAGCCCGACTGGAGATTGGCGCGGAGTGCGAGTTTCCAGGTGAGGCCGCCTCCTGAAATCGTGAGCCGCTGACGCGAATTGGGTCCGCTCGACGAAGCGAATGCGACGACAATCTCGCCGGCCGACGCCGTGCTGACGGCGGGCGCGCTGAGCACCCCTGTGCCGGTCACGCTCACGGTCTCACGCACGGCGATCCCCGAGAGCGTGAACGCCGTGAATTCGTACGCCCTGGACGCCCAGCTGCCATTGCTGCCCGACGCCAGTGTGACCCACACCTTGGACCCGTTGGTCGGGAGCCCGGTCACGGTCGTGTTGAGCTGCGTGGTGGCGGCCCCCGCGAAGATCTCGGATCCGCCCTGCGTGGTGCCCACGTCGAGGCGGTATTCCGACACGCCGGAGCCCGCGGTCCACGTGAACGTCTGAGAGGACCCGCTCAACTCTGAACCCGGTGCCGGACCGAGCAACTCGGCCGCGACGATGGGCTCGGGCTCCGGTTCCGGATCCGGCGGCGGCGGTGGCGGCGGCGGCGCCGTCATCGCCGTGAACATGTAATCACTGAACTGCCATGCGCCGTCCAAGAGTGTCGATAAGCGGATCCACACCGTGCGCCCGTCGGTGGGCAAGCCGCTGACCGTGGTGTTCAAGCTCGTCGACGCTGTGCCGCCAAACAGATCGGTCGCGCCCTGCGACGAGCCGGCATCCAGCCGGTAGCCGGTGGCGCCGCTGCCGGCGTTCCACGCAAACGACTGGGTCGTCCCGGCGAAGGTCGTGCCGGCGGGCGGGTCCGTCAGCGCGGCGCTCTCGAGCGCGGGCGGCGGATCGGGCGCCGGTGGAGACGCGGGCGGCGCGTAGAAGTCGAGCGCCCAACCGGCGCGCTGCGCGAGATCAGGCGCCGTCCCCCAGACCGGCTGCACGCCAATGAAGGGCCAGAGGTAATCGTACGCGTCCTGGGAGCCGGGCCAGCCGTTTTCGACTCCGATCATCAGGTTCAGTCGCGCCTCCGGGCCGTAGTAGCCGGCGAATGGCCGTGTGAGCGCCTGTGTGGCCGCCCAGATCTCGCTGATATTCCGGTGGTAGATGAAGCCGCTTGCCGACGGCACGCCGACGCCGACCACGGAGGGCGCCGCAGCCGAACGCGGATACGCGGGATCGTTGTCGAACAGGAGCAATTGGAACTTCGCGATCGCGTCGCGATGTGCGAGGCCGCCGGTGAATCCCTGCTGGAATGCGCGGTCGATCGCGTAGGCCAGATAGTTCTCTTCCCACAGCCCGCGGTATTCCGCACCTTCCGGACGCCTGTTCAGCCAAAGCACGCTGAAGGGGTTCGTGATTGGGTCCAGGCTGTTGGCATATGCGTCAAGCCATGCCAGGTTGTTGGTGACCTTCTCGGCGAGATACGTCTTCATCGGCGAGCTGTCGGGATAGTAGGCCGCTGCGTCGACGAGATTGCGGAGTGCCCATCCGAAGCCGCGGACCTCGTTCGACTCGAGCACGCCCGTCGACGAGCGGATGCCGTTGCCGTTGTAGGTGCGCAGCATCGCGTAGTTCGCCCAGAACGCCATCTCCTCGGCGTAATACCGGTCGCCGGTCAGCAAGTACGGCACATAGGCGAGCGACGGCTGGTGTGCGTTATCGGGAATCAACGGGCTTTGGCCCGCGCTCGGGGTCGTACTGCCGTACTCGCGGATCGGCAACGGTGTGCCGTGGACGTAGTCGACGCCGCTGTTCTTCGCCCGGCCGTCGAACCACACCGTGGGCCGCTGATTGAGCGAGACGTAGCGCCCCGACCCGATACCGCTTGTCGCGGACCCTTCGGCCTCGCGCACGTGAATCGGCCACGAGCCCGACAGGTCGCCATTGGCCAGCACGAAGCTCCGCTGGGTGGCGTGACGGTGCACGAGATAACGCGCCGTCCAGTCCGGATACGGCGCCAGCTCCGGCCGGCCGCCGTGCCCAGGCATGTTGGCCTGTAGCGCGCCTGGCCGCAGGATGTCGTACGCCGAACCGCCGGGCGTGTCGACCGTGTTGGTCACGATCGACAGGTACGGCGGCAAGGCCCGCGTCGCATGGAACGGAGCGAGGTCCGGCGTGACCGTGGCCGCCGCCGCTCCGGCGGAGAACACCTTGCGCCATCGCGTCAGGTAGTAATGCTCGACCGCCGTCTTCGAGAAAACGGTCTGCCCGTTCAGGGTGATGGTGACGTCGTAGGTGACCGTCGTCGCGCCGTCGATGTCGAGCATGTTTTCGACCGACACGTCGGCACGCGCCGCGCCGTCGCGATACAGGCGGCGATCGAAATTGACGCGCAGGAACGGATGCGCGATGCCGGCGGAGGTCACCGGCGTGACGACGTGGCGGTCCTCGCGGACGAGCGTGCCCGACAGCCACAGATCCGCGGAGGCCGCCGCGGGCAACGTGGCCGTGTAGAGCGTCCCGTCAATCGACAGGCCGACGCTGGCGTCAACAGGGTCCGGCGCGAACGATCCGGTCGAGGCCGAGGCCGCAACCAACGGGAACGTGCCGTTCGACGTAGCTTGGACGCTGACGACGGCAAACTTGATCGAGCCATCGGGCCAGCGGTTTTTCACGTCGGTTTGCGTCGTAAAATCGCCGACCATCACACCGTGCGTCGCAAGGCCCCGCGGTATGACCTGCCCGAAGGTAGCCCAGCCGGCCGTGAGCTCGACGGTGGCGATCGGCTCCCCAGTTGGTTCCTGCATGACGGTGACGGTGGCCGCTGACGTCACGGTGTCCGCCGCGCTTGTCGCGGTCAGGACGTAGGTTGTCGTCGAGGCAGGCGACACCGTCCTGCTTCCGGATGCCGCGACCGTGCCAATGCCATTGTCCAGGCTCACCGACGAAGCGTCGGTTGTGGCCCACGTGAGCGTGACCGGGTCACCCGCCGAGACGCTGGCCGGCGTGGCGAGCAGCGATGCCGTGGGCACCGGGGAAGGCGGCGGGGCCGTAACCGTGATTTCCTTCGTCGCCGTTGCCGACCCCGACGCGTTCGACGCGGTAATGGTGTAGGTGGTGGTCGCGGTGGGCGAGAGCGTGGTGGATCCCGAGGGCCCGACCGCACCCACTCCCGGATCGATGCGAATCGCCGTCGCGTTGGCGCTCGACCAGGTGAGCGTCACGCTGCCGCCGGGTTCGATCGAGCCTGTCGAGGCGGACAGCGTTACCGTCGGGAGCGACGGCGGCATCGAAGCCGACGGCACCGAGGCAACACCAACGGTGTACGGACCCGCGCCCTGCGTCCAGATCACGCCGATCTGGCTCCCGCCCGCGACGGGCGCTCCCGACACGAAGCCGCGACTCTGCGTGCCGGAGCGGGTGCCATCCACGGCCGCCCAGAAACTCCACGCCGATCCGTCGAAGCGGCTGTAGAGAATCGAGTTCGCGGCGTCGGTATTGATGAAGAACAGCCACACCTGCGTACCGTCGGTGGCGCCGAACAGGCCCGCGCCGGCCTTGAACGCCTGGCCCGCACCAAGGGCGGGAGGCGGAACGCTCATCGCCGACCACGAATTCGCGGCGAGGTTGTAGGCCGCCGCGTCGATGCCATTGCCGGCCGCCTTCGCGCGGAACGCGTAGATCTTGGAGTTCGACACCGGCACCAGCGCCCAGTCGTTCTGGTTGATGGTGGCATTGCCGGCGAAAACGTTGCCGTCGCCGGCGCCCTGGCTGCCAATTGTCACGCCCGGCCACGAGCCATTGCTGTTCGAGCGCCGGAATCCCAAGTTGGTCAACCGCGGCTCGGTCGCGCTGCCAGGCGGCACACAGTTGTACCCGCACGACTGCCCGCCACCATTGTCGTAGACAGCCAGCATCACATTGTCCGCCAACGGCGCGAAGGCGAACGAGTTGACCTGATTGATCATGCTGTTGTCGATCACCGAGACGCCGGAGAAGCCGCTCGTCCACGTCGCGCCGAGGTCAGGGTTGGTCGACTTACGCGCGTTGGCGTCAATCTGCTGCTGGAGGTTCGGCCCGGCTGAGTGCACGTACTTGCCAGTCGAGACGCCCAGCACCGAGACGCGCGGGCTGGCCCACGTCGCGGCCGGTTCGACGAAGTAGTTCCACCCCGCCCACGCGATCGATGTGCCGGTCACCACGCCGCGGATGTGGGCCGTGATCGAGTCCTGGCCGTTGGACGACATATTCAGCTCGGCATGGATCACGTCGGTCGGGTTATTGTCGAGGTACGCCACGCCGAGCGCGCGGCCGCTGCCCATTGAGGCGTCGGGGGCGAAGCCTGACGCTACCGACGCGTCCGGGCTGTCCGGGCCAGGCAGCCATGTTGCCGTCGCGAGGTCGGATCCCGAGGATCGGTACGACTTGACGACGTGATTCGATCCGCCCTGGCTGTCGGCCGCCGATGTGAGCGTGAAGAGCCACCACACGCCAGAGTTGGCGGCATACACGAGGTGCGACTGCGACGAGTGTCCGCTCGCATCGGCGAAGTTCTCCGCCACCTGCGAGCCGACCAGTTTGGGCCCGCCGATCGTCGACGGCGGCGCGGTCACCGTAACCGTGGCCGTCGAGGTGACGGTACCGGCGCCATTCGTGGCCGAGAGCGTGTACGTGGTCGTGCTCTCCGGATTCACGGTGACGCTGCCCGAGGCCGCGACGGTGCCGTCGTTCGGACTGATGGTCACCGACGTCGCGTTCGTCGTGGACCACGTCAACACCGACGGGTCTCCCTGCACAACCGACAGCGGCGATGCGTTCAGCGTCGCGGTGGGCGGCGTCGGCGGCGGCGTCATGGCGTCGATGACGAGCGCCTTGATCTCCTTCATCTTCTGCACGCCCAGCCAGCCCTTGAGGCCGTAGCCGTTGTAGGTGAGCGCCAGGCCCGTCGTGTGCGTCGCGGGATCGCCGCCGTTCGCGTACGGATCGGTCGTCGACGGATAGGTGGTCGTGCCCTTGGTGTAGTGCACGCCGTCGGCGAGGAATCGGCCCGGCCACTGGGAGAACGGCAGGCGCGCGAGCATCTCCGCGTTGAAGTCGATGAGCGGCAGCTTCTTCGTCCGCGCGTAATTCACGAGCGCCGTGTTGTACTGATCGACCAGGTTGTTGAACGCCGCGTCGGTCCGGTAGGTATAGGTGATGATGATCGGGACGATGCCCTTCGAGATCATCAGGTCGACCATGGCTTGGAAGTCGGGGAACGAACCAGGGTTGGCCGCGTCGAGATTCACTTCCGGAATGGCGAACTGCGCCGGCGGCAGCGCCGCCAGCATGGTGCGCAGGTTGAGCGCGTTCGGATACGACGAGCAATTCAGCAGCTTCTGCTTCGCGGTGGTCGGGTTGGTGTCGGTCGGCATCGACGAGCCCATGAAATGCCAGGAGCCGAGTCCATCGCCGACGGTGAAGCTGCGCGCCGAACAGATGTACGGCGTTGCCAGCGCGAAGCCGTCGATGCTGTCGACGCCCTGCGGCGACTGGCCGGCATTCATCCAGGTCGTGATGCCCTGGTCTTCCGCCGTCTTGCCGTTGCCCTTCTGTGCCCACGCACCGAGCGCCGGATCGCGGGTCAGCGAGTCGCCGATCCACAACACCAGTCCGGGCACCTGTCCCGCGCCTTTGCCGAGAATCGCGCGCGCGTTTTCGACCCAGCCTCCCGGACCGTCCTGCCACGCATCGTCATAGGCGTTGGCGCGAGCCTTGTTGTGAGGTCCCACCGTCGTCGTCGACACCGTGACCGTGGCCGTCGCCGTCGCCGAGCCGCCCGGGCCGGTGGCGGTGCCGCTGTAGACGGTGGTGACCGTGGGCGAGACGCTGACGTTGCCTGACGTGGCGAACGTGCCAACGCCCGGGGTGATGACGACCGAGGTAGCGTTGGTCAACGACCACGTCAGCGTCGCGCTGCCGCCGGTATTGATCGATGCCGGCGACGCGGTGAGCGTAAGCGTCGGCGTCGGTGTCGCGGAGACAGTGACCGTGGCCAGCGCGGTGACCGAGCCGATGCTGTTGGTCGCGGTGATGGTGTAAGTGGTCGTGGCGGTGGGTGAGACGACCCGGCTGCCGGACGCCGCAACGGCGCCGATGCCTTGTGAAATGCTCACGGTGTTGGCACCGGCGCTGGTCCACGACAGCGTCGATGACGCGCCGCTCGAGATCGTCGTGGGCGCCGCGCTGAGCGTCGCGGTCGGCAGGCCGGGCGTCGCCGGCGCGATGGTGCAGGTGGGGCCGTTGAAGCCCGGACGCGTGACCGGTGTGCAGCTGGCCGGCGGTCGCGGCAGCACCGACGAGCTCGAATGATGGACCGAGAAGTTCTCGCTGGCGTTGCCGTTGTCGGCGTAGACGCGCACCTCGTTCAGCTTGCTGAGACACTCCGTGCCGTTGGCGGCGCCGGACATGTTGATGGCCGAGAGGCTCCGTCCTGGCGGCGCGAGAAACTGCGTCGAGCGCGCTTCAATCAGCTTGTTGGTCATCCAGCAGCCGTTGACCGACGAGGGTGTCGGCACGCCGAGGTTGGTCCAGTTCCGCAGCACGCTGTTTTCGATCACGAGGTTTGGCTCCGGGCCGAAGCCCGAGGAGGGCGCCTTGATGCCCATTTCCATGCCTTGAATGTCGGAGTTGCGAATGACGATCTCTTTCGCCGAGTAATCCTCGAACCAGACGCCATCACCGCAGCAGCGGGACGCGGACGTGAAGTTGCCGCGAATGATGAGGCCGTCGAACACCACCTTCTGCGACGGGTAGTGATAGACGGACTTGTTGTAGGTGTGCCAGATCTTGAGGTCCTTGATCAGGCTGACGCCGGCGCCGCTATAGGGCTGCGGATCCTGCGAACTGACCCACCAGTAAGTGAATCCGCCCTGCATGGCGCCGTACGCCTCGTTGTTCTCGAACTGCAGGATTGGCGTGTTGTTGCCGTTGCGCGTGGTGAACTGCCCGGTGACCGACGGATCGGCGCCCTTGAAGTTCGGAATCCTGACGTCGCCGAGACGGATGAACTGGTAGACGAATCCGTACGCGGCTTCGGTGGTCGGGTTCTGGAAGTTGGCCGCGACGTTATTGCGAACGTAATTGTTCGGGCCGCGGAACCAGAACCCGACGCCCTCGGTGCCCATCGCGTTGCGCGCTTCGCTCACCGAGTTGTTGGGTTCACCCATGCCGCGCAGCGCGAAGTTGTGGTCGAACACGTTGTAGCTCTCGGAACCGTCCTCGGTGGCGATCGACGAGCCGTTGTAGTTGTAGACGACGTTGTCCTGGATGAGTCCGTAGTGGCTGTTGTGGATCGCGATGCCCCACTTGAACTGCGTCGCCGCCGAGCCGCCGTCGACGGCATTGCCGACCAGCGTGAACTGGTAGCCGTTGGCCGGCGTCACCGCCGGGCCGCGGTTGTGATGCATGTGAATGGGGTAGCGGCCGATCAGATTGGTCGTCGTGTTCAACGGCTTGAACGTCGTGCGGCCCAGATCGCGGAACAGGGCGTACCGCACGTCGGTGCTGGCGCTATGGACGGAAATCATGTGGCCGCGCGTGCCGGTGGCGTTCTCGGAACGGATGACGACGTTACGCGTCAAGTTGCCGACGTGCGGCAGGAAGTCGAGCGTGCCATTCTGATCGCGCGCGCCGAGATGATCGAATTGCAGCGACTGGGTGAGCGTGATGACACGGCCGTCGGCTGAGATCGACTGTACCGTCCGCTCCTCCCACTGGTTTTGCGCGTTGATCCAACCTCCGCCAGTCGTTTCGGACTCCTTGATGTGACGCGTATCCGGCAGCACCAGCCGGTCGCCGGCACTCCACCCGCTGACCGGTTCAGACAGTGTCAGCGACGTATGCCCGGCCCGCGGTTCGGTGGCCACCCGGGTAAAGGTCGGTGTGACCGGTGCGCCGTGAACGGTGAACCTGCCGAAGTTGATGATGCCGTTCCCGAATTGCTCCGGATCCGATACACCCGCGCCGAGCGGCGTGTCGGCGAGGACGATTTCGGCGGTGCGGCCCACGGCGATCGGGCTGGCGGCCGTGCCCACTTCAAGATGACCAACCGTGGTCATTTCGGGCATGCCGTGATCGCCCATGATCATCACGTTGGTGACCGTCAGCCGGCCGTCGGCGGCAGGGTCGAACCGCAGCGTGCCGTGCACCGCCAGCGTGTAAGCGGTCGCGGTCACGGTATCGATCGTGACGACATGGTCGGGATCGACATGGACAACGTGGTTGGCGGTCGGTACCTGGCCGCCCTGCCACGTGCCGGCGTTCGCCCAGCGGCCGGTGCCGACACTGCGGACCGTCGGCCGGGTCGGGTCTTGCGAGAAATCCGGAATGTTGTGCGGCAGCGTCTGCGCCGAGGCGGCGGGGACGATCAGCACCAGTGCAGCCGCGATCAGCAGGAGGTGGCGCAACCGTCGGACTCCGGCGTGCGCGCGCCGGAGATGCTGCGAAAATGGGTGCGGAGTTCGGGTGATGCCAGGATCGAGCAAAGTCAGGACTGCCATGCCCCGGCGGGAGGGCAAAGGCTACGCCGAGGGTTTGCCATGAGACTCGTGATGACTCTAAGGGCGCGTGTCTTCCATCAGCAGACAAAGCTCATGTGGCGAAAATGTCTGATCCTGACACTTTCGCAGGACCGACGACGGATCTGACCGCTCGGGTCAGATCAGTGCGAGGACCGTGGCAGTGATCACGAAGACCACCGCGCCGGCGGTCATCGCAATCCGCCGCTTGACCAGCGCTTTCTGTGGCACGAATATCGCCGGCGCGCCGAAGTCGGCGACGAGCGGCCCCTCGGGCCGCGGCGCGGAAGCATCAGGCGACAAGTACTGGTAGCCGTTGGTCAGCATCAGCACGAGGGGACGCGCGAGGGTTCGCGCCGGCATCGACAGCAGCGTGGTGACTGAGTACTCGAAGAACCGTGCCGCGGTCGACAGGAACATGCGACGCTCGTCGCCGGAGACGTGACCCGCGGCGACGAGGAGCACGTCGCACTTGCGCATGTCCTGCGCCGCCCACGTCTCGGTGGGATATTCGAGCATCCTGGGCTTGTCGAGATACGGATACTCGTTGGCGATCATCCAGCGCGCGTAGTGCACGAGCGCGGCGCGGGCGTAGGTGTAGTGCTCATCGACCAGCCCGAGTTCGACGCGATAATCCAGATACCGCCCCAGGACCTGCAGGAACACGGTGTACGACCAGCGCCGCTCGGCATCGAGCAGGTCCAGCCGTTCGATGTCGTCGGCCGGATGAATGCAGCGGCGCACCAACTGTTCGGCCTTCGCCAGGTACAGGTCGTCGTGCGTCAGGCGATGCCCGTCGAGTAGCGCGAGAATCGAATGGCCGGCGCCGCGGCCGGGTCCGTGGAATGACGGCGAGTAGGTCTGGCTCGCAAGTCCCGTGTTGCTGGTGCTCAACCAGCGCAGGAAGGTACGGCGCCCGTCGTCCATTTGGATCACCCACGTGGCCAGCTCGATCGCCGCCTCGCGCGATGGCGAGTCGCCGGTGAGCAGCCAGTGCAGGCGCAGTCCGGCGGTGTAGTTGTGCTCGTTGGCCGGGCCGCCACCTTTGACGCGCGGGTCCTTCGGGAAGGATCGATGCGACGAGCGCCCGGCGGTCACGTAATGCGCCGTGTGCCAGAACAAGCCGTGGTTGTACGCGCTCTTGTCGCGATCCGTATGGTAGATGTCGATGTCGGCGACGTGCCACGCCAGCTCGTTCATCATCGTGTGCCAGCGCGGGTCGCCCGAGCGCATGAACTGCAGCGCGAACCCGGCGATGGCGTCGTATTGGTTGTTGTAGTGCGAGACCACCGGCACATCGAGTCCGCTGAACGCATTCTCGTGATCGGCGTAGATGTCGCCGAAGTGCCGCCAGCCGTACTCGTCGGCGTCCTCGCGCTTCTGCAGCAATGAACCGGGACCCTCGATGGCGGCGTCGACGAGCTGCTGATATGGATCGGATCCGGCGCGCGTCAGCACGCCGGCGGCCTGGCTGGCGCAATACCATGCCGGCGTGAGCCGCGCAAACGCCGGTATCCGACCCCAAATACCCGCGTCGCGCGCGCAGGGATCGTCGCCGAAAATCAGCGTGCAGCGATGGGTCTTCTGTTCGCCGCCTTGCAACTCGTGTTCGTTGGCCGTGTGTCCGGGGAGCATCCGCCAGACGACGGCGTCGGGTTCAATCGCGATCGCCTGCGGCCAGTTCTGCCAGAAGTGCTCGACCGCGATGCCGGCCATGCCGGTGGCGTGCCGCGCGATCATCAGCGGCGTCGCGCGCCGCCCGTCGGCGCGGCGGCCGTCGCCGTGCAACCGGTAGCCGCAAAATGTGCACGGAATCTCGCCGTGCCGATCGACGTGGGCGGTGTGGTGCCAGTTGGCGCCGCCGCTCGAATCCTGGTACAGCTCCACCGGCGCCGGGCAGGATTCAGCGGGCGTGCCGATCTCGGGAGCGCACTCGGTCTGCGTGATGGCGCCGGGAAGACCAAGCCGCAGCGAGACGTCGCGCAGGTAGACGGATCCGCGGTCGCCCAACTCCCAGATGCCTCCCGGATGCTGCGCGCGCTTGACGTTGCGCAGCGTGACCGCCAGGCGCACCGCCGCCGACCCGGCAATGAACTGCACGCGGGCAGTCAGCAGCAAGGATGGATGCCGGGGCGGGCCCACGCTGGCGTGGATCCGCACGGTCGCTCGCAATGCGCCCCGCTCTTCGACGGCCACGTCGGTGACCCGCGTCTCGAGCGTCCGCCCGTCCGGCGTGGTCGTCACGAATGCGCACCCCGCCGCGCCGAGTGCGGGCACCCCCAGCACGTGCACGGAGGCGAATGGGAATGCAGGTCCCGTCTTGACGACAAACGATGCGACCCCGGTATCAATTGTGATCTTGCGCGCCGCGGCGTCGATGGTGAGCGGAGGCGCGGCCGGCTGCGGGCCGGCGGCGCCGAGACGAACCGAGAACTGCCGCTCCGGCGCCGGCGCACCCGTGAGCAGGAAATCGAGCAACGCCCAGCGGATGCTGCCGTCAGGCCATCGCTCGGTCGCGCGAGCCTGGAGCGCGGTGACGCGGCTGGCGTCGTCGTGAAGATGAATATCGCTCTCGTCGCGGACCAGCCCCGCAGGGAAGGGCATCCCGAAGGTCAGCGGCTCACATAGCACGCCGCGATTCGGCGTGGCGGGAATCGACACGGTGAGCGGCGCCGACATCATGACCGTGCCTGCGACGACCAGATCGGCTGCGCCGCGCTCGCGAAGGCGAGCGTGACGGCGAATGCGAGGAGCTTAATCGCAACCGATGCCAGCGTGGGGGTGTGGGTCTCGGCCAGGAGGTGTCCGGCCTCAATCGTCGCGAAGAGCGCGCCGGCGGCGATGAGTGCGGCCATCAGGTGGAGGCGCGCGTACGCCGCGCGGCTGCCCGGCGATGCGATCACGGCACCGGCAATGGCGAGCAGGGCGCCCGGCACGACGTCCGCGGCCGTGGCTGGCGCGCGAAACGGCGCGTACGACCAGGCGGCGGCGTGCTGCCGGATGCGATCGACGTCGAGATTGAACTGAAGCGGCCACCATTCGATCGCAATCACCGCCGCGATCCAGGTGGCGGCGAGCGCCGCGAACCGCATCGACGAGTGGTCCCGCGGGCGCACCGTCCGAACCGTCATGCGGGCCGCCATGATGGCGCCGGCGGCAGCGCCGCCGAACGCGGCGAACGTGAGAGTGATGTCGGTGGTGCGCGAGAACACCGTCACTTGCAACAGGGTCAGCGCCACCAGCAGCGCCGCGGCGTCGGCGATGGCCGCGGCCACCGAGCGTCGCCAGCCTGCATCGCTCGCACATAGCACGAAGGCCCAGCCGAGCGGCACCGCGGCAGCCGCGGTCAGCCATGACTCGGCCGTGGTGGCCGCATCGGGCGACGGCATCCACGGCAACACCAGCCGTTTGTGCTCGTACTTGTCGCCGATCTCATCCGGACGGATGGTGAAGTCGAATGGCATCAGCCACGCGATGGCGAACGTGGCCGTGTAGGCCCACAGCACGCGCTCGCGAATGCCGGCCGTGCGCCAGGCCATGATCAGCCGGCCCGTCAGAGCGTCGAGCTCCGCCGCGGCCACGCGCCGTACCAACACCCCCACCACCATGCCGGCGGTCTCGAAGGCGATGTCGAGCACCGAGGGGATTCGCCACGGCACCAGCAGCTGGCCCAGTTCGAGCGCAAGACTGAGCGCCGCGCCGAGGGCGATCACGGCCACGCTGTCGCGCACTCGTCCGCGGCGGCCGAGCACTGATGCCGCGAACACGCCAATCGGCACGAACAGCAGCAGGTTCGAGAGCGCGTCGGTCAGCGAGAATTGTGCGGGCGTAGCGCTCCACCACAGCCACGCGATGGCGACATCCCACGGCAACGGACGGAACACGAACGGAAACCAGCTGCCCCAGGTCGCGAGCGCGACGAAGGCAACGGCAACCGACGTGTACACGCGATCGCGTGTGGCCCCTAGGGAATCGAGCGAATGATGTGGGGGCCGATCCATCGCGTCACCGGCACCGGCAGCCGCTTCCAGGCGGCGATGGCGGCGCGGAACTTCGGATTCTTGGGGGTGAGATCCGGGAGCGGCCGTCCTGACTCGAGGACGTATTCCCAGTGCAGCGGTGTGGGGCGCGCGCCCCATTGTTCCTTGAATTGATACGTGCCTTCGCCAGGTGTCGAACGGCCGAAGTTAAAAGTCGTCAATCCCGAGGCGATGGCGTGCTCGATCATCCGCCAATACAACAGCGTGTTCGGACTCTGCGCCCGGAACTCGCGCAGCGACGAGGCCCACGGCACCGCGAAGGAGTCTCGATGCACCAGACCGATCGCGGCGGCGACGGGTGTGCGCCGTGGATCCTCGACCACGAACACGGTGGATGAATCGGCGAAGGTCGAGATGATGCGCTCGAAGAAGAGGCGCGGATAGACGGGCGTGCCGAGATCGCGCATGTTGTGGCAGAACACGTCGTAGAACGCGTCCAGCAACTCCAGCCCGCCGCGCCGCTCGGTCAGTCCGCCCTTTTCCGCCTTGCGAACCTGGTTGCGCACCTTGCGATCGAGCAGCGTCCACGCCTTGCCGAGATCCGGCACCAGGCGCAGCGTCATGCCGACCTTGTGCTGCCGCACCGGCAGCTCGGGCTGCTGCCGCGCCACATGGCGCAGCTCCACGTGAGACAAGTGCCGGCTGGCGGCAACCGACGCGGCGCAATTGGCCAGGACGCGTCTCACGCCCTCGTCGGCCGCGCAGATGCCGCCCTGGTCAACGAATGGCAGCGACACCGCGAAGTTCCCGAAGATCCGGCTGCGGAAAATTGCGAGCGGCAGGATGCCGACAATCGCGCCGGCGTGCGTGGCCGACAGGTAGATGGTCTCGTGGCCGAACGTCTCTTCGATGACGCGGCGCCAGCCCCACAGGTGATAGAGCCCGGCATCTGGCGTGTGTCGCGCGAACTGGTCCCACGCCGCGGGCGAGGGGTTTGTCGACAGTGCGACGTCAACGGCCGGCGGCACCGTCGACGCCGAACGTGCAAGCCGGGGGACTGCGGCAACCGAGGCGGACATGGGTCTCTCCGGGCGGCGCTACCAGACGTAGGGCAGCGGCGCGGGGCTGGTGTCGTGAAGGTCGAACCCGGCGCGCCGGAGCACCGAGGCCATGGTCGAAAACCGGAAGTCGCTGAGCAACGCGCGCAGGCGCGACTCGGTCTGCGAGAGATTGAAGTAGTGACGGAAGCGGCCCAGCAGGCTCGCGGGCAGCCGCGGTTGCCCGGGATCGATCTCCCACGGATGCAGATAGAAGATCGCCGGTGCGCGCTCCGCCTGGTTGAGGCGCGTGATGCCCCATCGCGTCCAGGCATACGGCAGGATCCGAAAATAGCCGCCGCCCGCCACCGGCAGGTTGAACGGACCCCACTGCACCGTCGACCCCGGTGCTTCGATCAGCGAATAGTGGCGCTGCAACACGTACGGGTGGCGCGGCGAGGTCGGGATGCCGTAGCGATCGTGGTGAATCGGAAAGATGCTGGCGTCGTAACGGAACCCTTCGTCGATCAGGACGTCGAGCGCCCACAACGATCGCGCCGTCACCGAATAACTCGGCGCCCGGTAGCCGTAGACCGGCACGCCAGTGGCCGACTCGAGCAGATCCTTCGACCGCCGGACATCGTCGCGGAAGGCGTCCGGCGTCAAGTCGTAGACCAGGCGATGCCCGTAGCCGTGCGACGCGATCTCGTGGCCGGCCGCGGCGATCTCGCCGACGAGCGACGGGAAACGCTCGGCGACCCAGCCCAGGATGAAGAAGGTGGCCCGAACGCCGGTCGCCTCGAAAATCTTCAGCAGCCGCGTGGTGTTGCCGCAGACGCGGCTGTCGAGGCGATCCCACGTATGGCGGGGGATCACGCCGTCGAACACGCTGACGTGAAAGTAGTCTTCGACGTCGACGGTCATCGCATTGATGATCGCGGCGTTGGCGGCGTCGGCCATTAATTCCCCCGCCGCAACAGGACGGTCTTGATGGTCTCGAAGATGATGAACAGGTCGAACGTCACCGACAGGTGCTTGATGTAGTAGAGGTCGTACTGGAGTTTCTCCATCGCCTCTTCCACCGTGGCGCCGTAGGTGTAGCGCACCTGCGCCCAGCCCGTGAGGCCGGGCTTGATCACGTGCCGCTGGCGATAGAACGGAATCTGCTCGGAGAGTGACCGCACGAACTCGGGCCGCTCCGGCCGCGGCCCGACGAAGCTCATGTTGCCAATCAGGATGTTCCAGAACTGCGGGATCTCGTCGAGGCGCGTGCGGCGCATGAAACGGCCGATCCAGGTGATCCGCGTGTCGCCGGCGCGTGCCGCCCACACGGGACCGGTCTGCCGCTCGGCGTCGTGGCACATCGACCGCAGCTTGTAGACGGTGAAGATGCGCGAGTCGCGGCCGACGCGCCGCTGTGAATAGAACACCGGCCCCGGCGAGGTGATCTTGATGATCGCCGCGAGCCCCACCAGAAGCGGCGCCGACAGGATCAACCCGGCCAGTGCCGACACCACATCGAGCGCCCGCTTGAGGGCCAGCAGGCGGCGCGTCTTGCGAAATCCGGGCGAGAAGATCAACCAGCTCGGACGAAGATTCTCGACGGCGATCTTGCCGGTGTATTCCTCGTAGACCGAGGCGAGATAGTCGAACGACACCCCATCGAGCTTCATCTCGAGCATCTTGTCCATGGGCAGCTTGCCGCGGGCATCGGCGAGGCTGACGACCACGCGATCGACGCCGCGAGCGCGGACGATCGATGGAATCTCTTCAATCCCGCCAAGCCAGAGCAGCCTCGGGTCGCTCGCGGTGGCGCCGTCGTTGTCGACCACGCCGACGATCTGCACGCCCGCCTCGTCGTTGTCGTGCAGCTCGCGGGCGAGCGCCAGGCCGGCGCTGCTCGCGCCGACCATCAACAGCCGCTCGCGCGGTCCGACGCGGCGCGACAGCCACCCGAACATCATCCGCCAGCTGATGACGCCGCTCGTGGTGAGCAGCGCGACGACGGTCAGCACACCGCGGCCGATCACCAGATCGGGGAACAACGCATAGATCGCGGCCAGCAAGAGGCAGGTCGCGCCGAGCGCCTGTAGCGTGCGAATCATCAGCTCGACGTAGCTGCCGCTCGAATGCGGGTGGTCGTAGAGATCGCCCCAATACAGGCACAGCTGGCAGACGATCACGATCACGAAGGCCTTTGGCAGCAGGCCGGCCAGGCCGGCGGTGCCGGTCGCGACGCCGACCTGCACATAGACCGCGGTCGCCACGGCGCCCAGAATGAGCGCGCTCTCCATGACGATCAGTGTCGACGACCGCCAGGTCGCGTCTTGAATCAGCCCCTTCGCCATGGCCCCTACTTCTTCCCCGCTCCGTAATGGCCGTAGCCGTAGCCGTAACCGTAGTACTCGTAGTAGCCGCCGGCGTTGCGGTCATGCCTGAAGTCCACGGCGTTCATCACGATGCCCAGGATGCGGTCGTGACCGATGGTGTCGACGGTCCGCTTCACCAGCTGGAAGGGCGCCTTGCCGGAACGGACCACGAGCAAGACGCCATCCACGTTGGCCGCCAGCAGGTTTGCGTCGGGCAGCAGCGACACCGGGGGGGTGTCGATGATCACCCAGTCGAACAAGGTGCGCGCCTCCTGGACGAAGCGCCGCATGCGATCCGACGTGAGCCCGCTCAGCGGATCGGGGTCGGGCCGTCCCGCCGGCAGCACCCAGAGCCGTTCCGACATCCGCGTGAGCGGCATCGGCCGGTCGTGCTCGGCCTTGAGTCCGGCATCGAGGCCGTCAATGGTGGCCACGTCGAACAGGCGCTGCACCGTCGGCCGGCGCAAGTCGGCGTCGACCAGCAGCACGCGCCGCTGGTAGGACTCGCTGAAGGTGAGCGCGAGGTTGGCGGCGGTGAGGCTCTTGCCTTCGCCCGGCAACGAGCTCGCGGTCATCACCACCTGGATGCCGCGTTCCTCCTGCGTGTGATGCAGGGTGGCGGCAAGTTTTCGGTATTGCTCGAGTGCCCCCGCAGACACGCCATCGGTGCCCACGAGCTTTCCGACCAGCTCGGGATTGGAGCGCCATCCGGCTGTCTGCGGCTCCCCTTTCGGAAAGCCGAGCAGCGACGCCGAACCGTGGGCGGCGGCCGGCCGTTCGGCGGCGCGGGGCCGCATCACGACCGGCGACGTTTCCTCCGCCGCCGGCGGCGGCGCCGGGGGTGGCCCGTCCTGTTCCATGCGCGTCCGATTGGCGCGCTGTAATGCATCAGCGAGTCGAGCCATAGTCAGGTCTGTGTCCCATCCGCCTCTTCGGCTGCGCCCGCCATGCCGCGGATGCGGGCCAGGCGCGCGAGTAGCTCATCTCCAGGTCGAGGAACGGTGCCCGCCGCAGGGGGCGACGGCACCGCCGGCTCCGGCCGCACTGCGGGCAGCAGGTCGGCGGCCGTCCTCGGCGGTGGTTCGTCAGCGGCGGGCAGGGCGAAGTCGAAGTCCGCGCAGACTTCGACGATGAGTTCGCGATCGATCTGCTTGCGGTCGAGCGCAAAGCCCGAGACCAGCGCGTTGTCGCAAATCACGCTGATCGTTCGCGGGATGCCGCGCGAGCGCTCCTGGATCTCGCACACCGCCTCGGGCGTGAACAGCTGCGCCGCCTCACCGCCGGCGATGCGCACGCGCGCGGCAATGTAGGCACTCGTGTTCTGCAGGTCCAGCGCCGCGAGCGCGCACCGCAAGCCGATGCGTTGCTTCAACTGGCGCAGCGACGGCTGGCTGAGCCGCGTCGCCACCTCCGGCTGGCCCGCGAGTACGATCGAGAGCAGCTTCTCCGACGCGGACTCGATGTTGGCGAGCAGCCGCACTTCCTCGAGCAGGTCGTCCGGGAGGCATTGTGCTTCGTCGATCACGAGCGCGGTCATGCCGCCGGCCGAATGCCGCGACACCAGCAAGTCGGTGAGGTCGGCGAGGCACCGCGTCTTCGACCGTGCCGCGTCGGCGCTCAAGCCGAATCCGGCGGCGAGGAATTCGAGGAACTCCTGGCGCGTCAGCGACGGATTGTTCAGGTACACGGCCATGCCTTCCTGCGTGCGTTGCGATTGCAGCGCGGCGTGGACGAGCGTGGTCTTGCCGGTGCCGGCTTCGCCAACCAGCAAGGCGATGCCGGTGCGCGCCGTGAGTCCGTACACCAGCGTGGTCAACGCCTCGCGATGGCGGGGCGTCATGAACAGGAAGCGCGGATTCGGCGTCAGCTCGAACGGGCGCTCACGAAGGCCGTAAAAGGACTCGTACATGGGGCTACTGCACCATCCGCCAGACCGCGACGGTCAGGCCGACGAGGGTCATGGCCGTCGCCGCGCCCATCAGGAGTTGATTGCGCTGGCGCCGCCGTGTGTCCGCAACCGCGGCCATCAGCGGAATGGCGGCGATCACCGGCAGCACCAGCGTGCGCACGATCTCGTCTTCGGTGCGCAGCGTCATGTCGCGATATTCGATGACGCCGAGCACCCCGACCGCGAGGAACAGTCCCAGCGCCGCGGCGATCAGCGCGATGCGCAGCCGGTTCGGGCTGAACGGTGCCTCCGGCAGGCGCGCCGGATCGATCACCTTGAACTGTTCACCCACCTGCTGGCGTTCGAGGTTGGCCGAGATCTGCGAGTTCTCTTTCTTGGCCAGCAGATCCGCGTAGACCTTCTGCAGCGTGTCGTAGTCGCGCATCAGGCCGATCAGCTCCGACTCGTGGCCGGGCACGGCGTCGACGCGGCGCTGGTAGTCGCTCATGCGCAGCCGCAGGTCGCGCATGTCGGCCTCTTTGCCCGCGATCTGCTCGTCGAGCTTGGCCATTTCCTGCTGCGTCTGGCGGCCGCGCGCGCGCCTCACCAGCTCGGCGCCGGAGACGTAGGGCTCGTTGCGGCCGGGGGCGGTCCCGTTCGAAGCGGTGCCCTGGACCTTGGCTTCGAGCTGCCTGATCGTCCTGGTCTTCGCCACCACGTCGGGATGTTCGGGCCTGAGTCGCAGCAGCAGGTCGCGCAGCTCGCCGCGCGCGATCTCGAGCTGATCGATGGCGCGCACTTCGGGCGTGTCCAGCACCGTGTTCCTGGCGTTGCCGGGCTCGATGGGCGTGCTGGAATTGGCATCCTCCAGCGATCGCTCGAGCACCAGGCGGCGATCCTGATCGCGGTTGATCGACTCGTTCAGGTTTTGAATCTGGTTCTGCGTGGATTGGATCACCTGCAGGTTCGACTGGAGCTGCGACGGCAGCTCGCCCGAGTTGAGCCGCCGGTAGGCTTCGAGCTTTTGTTCGTGTCCGACCAGGCGCTGGCGCGCGCCGGCGAGCTGCGATTCGAGGAAGTCGTTCGTGCCGTCGGCCAGCTGCCCGCGATCGCGCAGGTTCTCCTCGATGAACATCGCCGCCAGCCGGTCGGTGACAATCATCGCCGTCCGCGGCACCTCGGAGATATAGGACACCTTGAAGGTGTCTTCGCGCACGGTGTCGACGATGACGCGCTGGCGCATCTCCTCGACAATCACTTCCATCGGCCGCTTCTTGACGTCCTCGTCGAAGAGCTGGAAATCGTTGATGATGCGCTCGAGATTGCTGCGGCTCAGGATCTGCTGGCGCAGTGAGCGCAGGCGATCCTCGATCCGCATCGTGACCGTCGAGCGCACGTAGCTTTCCGGCACGCGCTGCGGCACGACCAGAATCAGGGTCTCGGATCGATACAGGTCCGGCAGCCGCATCGACGCTGTGATCGCCGCCGTCGTCAGCATCGCGACGACCGAGATGACCATCCACTTGCGGCGCCACGCAATCGCGGCAATGTCTTCGGGCGTGTATTTGCGGCCGGGCAGCATGACGTCTCCTTCGCTAGCGCAGCGGCGACCATAACGTCACGCCGGTCCGCAATCCGTGCCGGCGCGTGTCAACCGCCAGCGACGGGCGAAGCCCGACGATGGCGCCGAACCGATGGTCGTAGTAGATGTATTCGGCGAATGCCGCCAAGTGGCGTCCCAGTGCCGTCTGCACGCGGGCCATGCTCGTGCTGTTGCGAAAAGATTGGGTCGCGTCGTTCACGTCGGCCCCCCACGTATAGACCGGCCGGATGGTGACGCTCGTCGTCATGCCGAGGAACCCGCTCACGTCGGCGGTCATGGTGTTGGTCGTGAGCGGATTCGGCACGCCGTCGATCGCCATGAGGCCGCGTTGATACGCGATCGACGCCGTCCAGCGCGGGCTCAGCCGCCGGCGGACATTCAGATTGCCAATCAGCTCCACCTGGCGGCCGCCGTCGGTGTTGACGATCGCGGAGCCCGAGTTGAACCCGACGATGGTTCGCGGCGAGATCGAGATCGATCGATCGAACGCCACGCCCGCATCGATGATCTGGCGCACACCCTCGCCAAGGCCCGTGCCCGTGCCCGTGCCAACGCCGTACCCCAACTTGAGGGCCACGCCAGTGGCCAGCCGCTGCGAGAAACCAAACGAGGCCTGCTGGATGCCGAAGTCGGGCTGTTGCGCGGTCAGATAGTTCGTGTAGCTCAGGCCGTAGCCGGCCGTCATCTCACGGCTCGGGCTCAGGACGTACCTGGCGCTGGCGAACGACCCGAGCATGAACTGCTTGCTCCTACTCAGGTCGTAGTCGAGCGATCCCGGATCGGCCGGCGCCTCGGCACCGATGTCCGGTGCGGCGGCGAACGACAGGTGGTACGACGGGGAATAGCTGACATCCTGTCCGAACTGAAACGACAGCTGGCGGCTGGCGACCCACTCGCCCGAGGCCGACACCGAGTGGCGCTGCGTGCCGATGCGATTCAGCGAATGGTAATAGCGCACTGACGACCCGCCGGACGCGGACAGCGAGAGTCTCGGGCGGCGCCGGACATACCGCAGCGACACGTTGCCGCCTTGATGCATGCGTCCGCTTTGCAGCGTTTCATCGAGCAACGCGGCCCCCGCCAATCGCGACGTGTCGTCGGCCCCGGCGTAGGTGCCGCCCGTCAGCACCAGCTGATCCGCGCGCTGCTCGTCTCGCTCGCCTGGGCCGAACTCGGTTCTGAACGGTCTCCGAGCCTGTTGCGCGTTCGCACCCGCCACCGACAGGGCGACGACAAGGGCCAGCAACGGAACAGGGAGGCGGGGGCGCATGTCCAAACCGTCAATCCGGTTAGGGGACGAGAATCGTGTCGCCCGGCTTCAGCTCGATGTTCAGCTGGAGATTCTTGCGGATCAACGCGTCCTGGTAGTTGAAGCGGTGCACCACCTGCTGGCCACCCTCGGTCCGGAGCACGGTGATGTTCTTGCCGCGCGCGAATTCCTTCAGGCCGCCGGCCATGGCGATCAGTTGCAGCACTGTCACCGAGTGATTCAACTGATACGGTCCCGGCTTCTCGACTTGCCCGGTGATGAACACGCGGCGGCTGTTGATCTCCTTGACCATCACCGTCGGGTTCGGGTCTTCCACGAAACGGCGCGCCGCTTCGATCACTTTGTCGCGGAAGGCTTCCGGCGTGAGGCCGGCCGCACTCAGGTCGTTGATGAGCGGCAGCGCCACTTTGCCGTCGGGCCGCACGGTCACCTCGGCCGACATCTCTTTTTCACGCCAATACACGATCGACAGCACATCGTCGGCGCCGATCACGTAGCCGGATGGCAGCCCAGGCGCCACGGGAGCGCTGCCGCCGGCGGCCGCCACCACCGGATGCTCCGATTGGCGGGCCTCTTGGGCGTGAGCACCCGTCGAGGCGACCGCGAGCACGACACCGGCGCCGATGAGACGGTTGATCATCGGAACTCCCGATACGACGGCTGGCAGTGATGCTTGCGGAGGAAATTGAGGAACTTCTTGTAGTCGTTCTGTTCCATGTTGAACAGGCGCGCGACCACCTTGTAGCTGCCGTTGGAGTCCTGTAAGCCGCGGCGCACGAGGTCGCGCACGCTGGTGCGGGTGATCTCGCGCTGCATGTATAGCGGATACACGGTGGTCCAGAACGAATGCTGTTCGGAGGTCATCCGCTGATAGAGGTCGTCCACGATCGTCCGCCGGCGTTCACGGAACGGCGCCGGCGTCAGCGGCTGGCTTTCGCGAATCTTGAGTGGCACGTCGTCGCCGCCGATCACATCGGTGCGGCAACGGATGAGCATCCGCTCGATCACGTTCTGCAGTTCGCGGACGTTGCCAGGCCAGTGGTATTCCTTCAGCAGAGCCACGGCGGCCGGCGAGATCGCCCGCGCCGCGTGGATGCCGGGTTGCGAGAGCCGCGCCACGAAATGCTCGATGAGCACCGGCAGGTCGTCCTTCCGCTCGCGTAGGGACGGCACAATCAGGTGAATCACGTTGAGGCGGTAGAAGAGGTCTTCTCTGAAAAGCCCCTTCTGAATCATTTCGGGCAGGTTGGCGTTGGTCGCCGCGATGGTGCGGACGTCCAGGCGGCTGCCCGAGCGGTGTGCGCCGACCTTTTGAATTTCGCCGGTCTCGAAGAAGCGGAGCAGCAGGCCCTGCATGCGCAGGGTCATTTCCCCGATTTCATCCATGAAGCAGGTGCCTTCGTCGGCGATTTCCAACTTGCCGGGCTTGTCGCGGAAGGCACCGGTAAAGCTGCCGCGGACATGTCCGAATAGCTCGGATTCGAGCAGGGTTTCGGGCAGGCCCGCGCAGTTGACGGCGACAAACGGCCGGCTCGAGCGCTTACTGTTCGCCCAGAGCTGTCGCGCGACCACTTCCTTACCGGAGCCGCTTTCGCCGGTGATGAGGATCTTCGCGTCGGTGCCGCCGACGCGCCCTATTTCATCCCGCAGCTCACGAATAACCGCACTCTCGCCCAAAAGTTGGGCGGTTCCATCGAATCGCATCGAATCGACTCCGTCTCCGAAAGTTTCAATTACTGGGGGGGCAGCCGGAGACCCGGCGGCGCAGCTCCGCCTTAAGCAAAGATGTCGCCATCGCGGCAGACTTTCCGCGCAACAGGTAGGAACTCACCCGTAATCTACGGCAGCGCTTGGAATTGCGCGCAATTTGGAGCTCGAAGTCTGCACGCAATCGCGTTCCGAAACGGAGCAGCGGCGATCCCCTCCGGCAGTCATTTGGCAGACAAAAGTCTGCCAAATCCACCCCTCCTCCTCGGGCGAACGCCCGTAAGACACTTAGTTCCGGCCCAGAAACCTACCTGAACGATGTACGGAAGGTGTTTTGCAACGCCGCCGCCGTCTACCGCAAACCTTGGAGGATCGTTTTATGAGCCGTCGCGCTCACTACGGCGTTGTTGCACTTCTGTTGTTGGTTCTCGTCAGCCGCGCCATGTTTGCGGCGGTGCCGGATCCCATAGGCACGGTCCACTTGAGTACTGGTTGGGCAACGTTCGGCCAAGCCGTCCCAGAAGGTTCGGCCTACGATGGACTTCAGGTCGGATCGCTTACCACGCAGACCGACGTCAAAAACCGCTGGCCTGGCGGTTCAATCAAGTTTGCCATTCTCACGGTGCAGGTCCCGGCCGAAAACAACTACGCCATTTACCCGGCGCCGTCAGAGCTGGGCGATTTCACGCCCATCCCTCGCAACGTTTCGGTGGACATGTCGATCAACGGCACGCCTCACAGCGCGGTTGCCCCGTCGGCGCCTGGTGACTATTGGCTCAAGGGACCGCTGGTGCAGGAGACGCGCCATGTCGTGGCGCCCAATGCCGGCGGGATCCCGCATCCGTTCTTGCGCATCAATTTCGATGTGCGCAGCTACAACGACGGCAGCGGCCGTGCCGACGTGTCGGTGGAGAACATGCTCGACCAAATTGGCGCGAGCACGGTGACGTATGACGCCACTATCTGGGTGGATAATCCCGTTCAGCCGTCGTTTTCCCGGCTCGGCATCGAGCACTTTTACCTCACGCGTTGGCGGCATACCAAGACGATCGGACCATCCGGAGCGATGTCGGCCATCATCACTCCCGACATCGCCTCGCTGAACACGACCAAGGCTTTGCCGCCCTATCTGCCGCTGGTGGCCGCCGTGGTGAACGACATGGGGCCGACGTTCGACATCCTTAGAGAAGGTGCACTGACCCGATACATGCCGGCCCATTCGGGTCGGCCGGAACTGGCGCCGTATCCCGATTGGGCCGCGCGTTACCTCGTTCATAAGGACATCGACCAAAAGAGGTTCGTGCTGGCCAATGGCGATCTGTCGGGGTCGTGGCCCATTCACGTGCGCGAACCTGAAGACGGGACGTCTGCCCACGCCGGCGTCGGTGCGGAAAACCTAGTCTCCCTCAACTTGCGGCCGTGGCTCTGGCTCGACGATCGGGCGGAAAACCTGGCGTCATGTTGCGGTATTGATTTTGTTCGCGGCACCCCGATGCCGCTGGGGACGGGCACCGAGAATCCGGTTCCAGGATCTGGCCAGAGCCCCCTCAACCCCGACAACGCACACCAGCCGTCGATCGCCTATGTGCCGTATCTGCTCACGGGCGATCGGTACTACGCCGAGGAAATGGCGTTCTGGGCGAACTACGGAATGATGAAGACATCGCCCGAGAACGGAGTGCGAGGCGCCGACGGCATTCTCGGGAACGACAACGAGACGCGTGGCGTGGCGTGGGCCCTGCGCAACCTGGTGGACGCCGCCGCGTACTATCCCGATGCATCGCCCGTGCGCAATTACTTGCGCGACAAGGTGACGGCGAACCTCCAGTGGCTCGATGACTATGTGCACAACCAGCCGGCAACGAATCCACTGAAGATTCCGTGGATCGGCTTCCGTCCCGAGCCGGGCATGGTCGCGATGTGGGAGATGAACTATGTGGCCTGGGCGATCGATCGCGCCAGTAAACAGGGCTTCGAGGGCGGGCTGGCACATCGAGATGTAATCGCGAAGTTGCAGCTGGATCTGTTCAGAAACACGCCGGCATATCCACGCACGTCCACGCTGACGAACACTCTGGATTTCAGCCAAATAAACGGAGAGGTCTACCCGGTGGGATCCCAGATCCCGTGGGGCGCGCCGTTCACGCTGCAGGTGGCCGAGTTCACCGGCGACCCGAACGATCCGGATTCGTGGTGGGCGCACAACACGCCCTTCACGACACTCGAGCAGATCCGCGACGCGACGCAGGGCGATCCCTTCAATCACCGCCCATACGCAGGTTACTATGGACCCGAAGCGCGCCTGAACCTGATGATTGGTGTCGAAGAGGGCTGGCCCGGCGCCGAGGACGCGCACGATTACCTCTTTCAGTTCATCGGCATTGACGTTGCCGCCTGCGGCAACCTGGGAAATGGCGACGACCGTCCAGACCTGGCGTGCCGCGCCGGCTGGGCCCTCGACTTTTACCTCGCGGCGCCCGGCGGCGGAGAAGCCGACGGCGACGGCGACGGTGTCTTCGACGCCGCAGACAACTGCCCTGCGGTCGCCAATCCCGACCAGGCCAACCACGACCCCGATGCGCAAGGCGACGCCTGCGACGATAACGACGACAACGACAGCTTCGACGACGCAGCGGAGATCGCGGCCGGGTCGGATCCGCTGAATGCGGCCTCGACGCCCGAGGTGTGCGACACGATCGACAACGATCTCGACGGCCTGAACAACGAAGGCTTCCCGAATACGGATGGGACCGACGATGCCGACTGCATCGACACCGACGACGACAACGATGGCCACTCGGACGTCGCTGAGGGCCTAGCCGGGTCGGATCCGCTGAATGCGGCCTCGACGCCCGAGGTGTGCGACGCGGTCGACAACGATCTCGACGGCCTGAACAACGAAGGCTTCCCGAACAATGACAATGACGACGACGCAGACTGCGTCGACGACGACGACGACAACGACGGCGTGCCGGATGCCGACGACCCGTTCCCGTTCGACAATACGCCGCCGGGTGACGACGTGACCGTTGACACGCCGCAGGCGGACATCACGTTCGATACGATCACTGACCCGGGCACCACGCTGGTGACGCCCACCCAAGTAGATCCGGGAAGCGTGCCGGCCGGGTTCTCGATCGCCGGCCTGCCGGCGTTCAACGTGACGACCACCGCGAAGTTCAGTGGTCCGATCGTGTTGTGCTTCAATGTCTCGTCGCTGAGCCTGGCTGAGCCGCAGTTCGCGCTGCTGCGAGTTCTGCACGGCGAGGGCGGAGTGTTTGTCGATCGCACCGTGCTGCCGAACGACTTCGCGACTCAGAAGGTGTGCGCGAGAGTGATGGAACTGAGCCCGTTCGTGATCGCGTCGGTAGTGGCGGTGAACGGCGCGCCGTCGGTCGACCCGATTGCGCAGCAGACCTCTCAGGAGGACATGGCGATCGCGCCGCTGGTGATCACGGGGAGCGATCCGGACGGCGATACGCTGACCTTCACCGTCACGGGTCTGCCCCAGGGACTGACGTGGACTCCGGGCAACAACAACATCACCATCGCGGGTACGCCGACCCAGGCGGACGACGTCAACGTCGAGGTGACCGTGTCGGACGGTACGGACTCGGCGACGACGTCGTTCCTGTGGATCGTGACGGCGGCGCCGTCGCAGATCTCGCTGACCAACCCCGATTCGCAGAGCAACACCGAGGGCGAGAAGGTTCGACTGGAGTTGCAGTGGAGCGCCCCCGGTTCAGGGAACAAGCACTTCAAACGGCCGACGTTCCGCGCGGAGAACCTGCCGCGCGGGTTGCACATTGGCCGGCACGACGGCGTCATCTCAGGCCACGTCTCACGGCGCGGCGAACGGGGCCCCGAGGAGGTCACCGTCACCATGCGCCTCAGAGGCGAGGAGGTCTCGCAAACCTTCCTATGGACGATTCTGCCGAAGAATCATGCGCCGCGTATCAAGCACTTGAACGATCAGGAATCGAAAGTGGGCCAGGACCTCGAATTGAAGCTGTCTGCGTTCGATCAGGATGGCGATCGCCTGGAGTTCCATGTGGTCACCCTGCCGCCGGGCCTCGAGTTTGATCCGGCGGGCCTGATTTTCGGTACTCCCACTGGAAAGGGCCACTACCGGGCCGTGGTCACGGTGAGTGACGGCCACGCAACCGACACGTGCGACTTCGAGTGGACCATCAAGGCGCCGAAGGACGACAAGCCGAAGAAATAGGAAGGGAACGCGGCTCGCGGCGGGAGGGCAGACGCCTTTCCGCCCGAGCCTCACTGAGGCGGCAAGGAGTCGACGATCCGGCGCCAGCGTCGCGTATCGATCGAATCGGAATCGAGCTCGAAGCCGGACCACCACGATTTCTCGTCGACGGCACGCTTGGACCAGCGGAACAGGCCCTGCACCTGAACGCCGACCGTCGGCAGGTCGACGTCCGCCGCCGTTTCGCTGTTCAAGGGGAGGGACGATTGGACGCGCATCCCGCCGTAGCCGACGTCCACGGCCCATCCCATGCCTTGGGCGGTTTTTACGGGTAGCGAGGTCGGCCACCGCTGCCACCGGCGCGTGCTGACCAGGTCGCGCGGCGCGCGGCCGGAAACGAGGTCATCGACGAAAGCGACGAGCCGGGTTGGCAGCGTCGCGCGAGGCACGAAGCGCGCCTGAAGCTGAATTGCTTCAGCCGCGAGCACGACTTCGCCTTCGTGGCCGAGGATGATAATCGGCAGCGCGGGGTGATCCGCCCGGAGGCGCGCGGCAAGGTGCAGTCCATTGAACCGCCCAAGCCGTACGCCGGCGATCAGCAGATCGGGACGCGATTTTGACGCGGAATCGGTTGCAGCTTCAAAGGACGAGACCGCCGTAACGGCGTGCCCTGCCTCTCCAAGGACCGCTGCTATTGCGGTCGAGGTCTGCAAATCCGATTCAACCAACAGCACCTGACAACCCATCTGTTGCCCCGCAAACGGGCGACCCGCTGCAAGAGGGACGCCACAGCTGGGCTGCTGAAAAACGTGTGATTCAGCGGTCCGTATCGTGGTCGTGATGTGACACTTGCGCCGAAGTGACACACTATAGAACAGTTCCGTAATCGGCCAGTTTCCCAGCTTCACGCCAATGGTCTGGCTGGTTTCCGCCGACCGCCCCTCAGGAGATTCGCTTATGCGCCGGTCGAGCGGCCCTTGATCTTCAGTTCCTTGATCTTGCGCGTCAGCGTGTTGCGATGCACGCCGAGTGTGTCGGCCGCTTTGCACAGATTGCCGTCGGCCTTGTTGATCACCGTCGTGAGGAAACGCTTGTCGAATTCACGGCGGGCATCCTCGTAGTGAACCCCGCGCGCCACCATTTCAGACACCAATTGATCCAGCAGCTTATGCAACGGCAACTTCCAGTTCCCTGCCCGTGAGGCGGCGATAGGCGTCGAGATACTTGGCGCGCGTGTTACGGACGACATCATCCGGCAGGGAGGGTACCGGGGGTTGCTTGTTCCACGTGATCGACTCCAGATAGTCCCGCACGTACTGCTTGTCGAAACTGGGTTGCGGGCCGCCGGGCGAATAGGCGTCCTTCGGCCAGTAGCGCGATGAGTCCGGCGTCATGACTTCGTCGATCAGTAGCAACTCGCCGGCGTCCGTGATCCCGAACTCGAACTTCGTGTCCGCGAGAATGATCCCCTTTGAGTCCGCGTGCGCCACGCCGTGCTCGTAGAGCGCCATCGTCGAGCGCTTGAGGCGCGCGAGCAGCTCGGCGCCGACCACGGCCGCCGCCGCGGCTTCGCTGATGTTCTCGTCGTGGCCGGATTCCGCTTTCGTGGCCGGTGTGAAGATCGGCGTGGGGAGGCGATCCGATTCGCGTAGTCCCTCCGGGAGGGGAATGCCGCACAGCTCGCCGGTGGCCTTGTAATCCTTCCAGCCCGATCCCGACAGATAGCCGCGCGCCACGCATTCCACCGGGAGCGGCGTGGTGCGCGTGCAGAGCATGGAGCGGCCTTCGAGCTGGGCGGCAAACCGTCGTGCGCCCGCGGGGTAATCCGTCACCCGCGTCGAGATCACATGATTCGGGACGATGTGCCCGGTGCGTGCGAACCAGAAGGCCGACAGCTGGTTGAGCACGCGGCCCTTGTCAGGGATGCCCGACCCGAGCACGTAATCAAAGGCCGAGATGCGATCGGTGGCGACCAGGATCAACGCGTCGCCGGCAGCGTACACGTCGCGTACCTTGCCGCGACGGACCAGTGTCAGGCCGTCGAACTGCGTATCTAAAAGCGGTTGTGAAAGCACGGGCGCTCGCGTGAAGAACCCTCATGGTAAACGCGTCACGCAATGTAATCAATACACCAATCATTGGGTGCGGCTCAGGAGCCACACGTCATGTAGTATGGACATTGGCTTGCGCAACATCATCCGGACCGTCATTGTCATCGGTCTTGCCGTTGGCCTCATTGCGGTTTTTCTCAGGAACGCGGATCTCGATCGGGTGTGGTCGGCCGTGGCGGCGGCGCGGGCGGATTTTCTGGCCCTGTCGATTGCGCTGACGGCGTTGACCTTTGTAATTCGGGCCGAGCGCTGGCAATACCTGCTCGGGCCACTCGGACCGACGAAGTTTCGCAACGTGTTTCGCACAACGGTCATCGGGTTTGCGGCGTCGGCGGTGTTGCCGGCACGAGCCGGGGAAGTGATTCGGCCGTATCTGCTCGCCCGCAAGGAGGGCCTGAGTGCGACGGCCACGTTCGCGACGATTCTCGTGGAACGGGTGATCGATCTGGTCGCGGTGCTGGTACTGCTGCTGGCGTTTCTGGTGTGGTTCGACCCGGGTGTCGAGGCGCGGGATTCGGCGGTGTTCAGCGCGATTCGCTTTGGCGGTCTGGTGATGGCGCCGGTGGCGGTCGGCGCGTTACTGCTGATGTTTTTCATGGCCGGGCATCCGGAGCGCCTGCACGAGTGGTTGCTCAAGGCGGAACGGATCCTGCCGGCGCGCGCCGCGGCGGCCATCGCGAAGTTCGCGCGGATGTTTGCGGAAGGGTTTGCCGTGGTGCGCCGGCCCGAGCGCCTGGTGGCGGCGCTGGCGTGGTCGATCGTGCTGTGGATCTCGATCGCCGGCGGCATTTGGGCCGTGGCCGTCGCCTTCGGGATTGCGATGCCCTTCACCGGGGGGTGGTTGATGCTGGCGCCGCTGGTGGTTGGCGTGGCGGTGCCGACGCCCGGCGGGGTGGGTGGTTTTCACGAGGCGTTTCGCCTGGGCGCCACGTCGTTTTTCGGCGCCGATAACAACACCGCGGTTGGTGCGGCGATCGTGCTGCACGCCATCTCGGTGGGGCCGGTGACGCTGGCGGGCCTGCTGTTCATCGTGCAGGACGGCTTGAAGCTGACGACGATCATTGGCGAACGACAGATTGCCGAACGACCGACTGTTGACGATCGGGCGAACGGGTGATGGGGTGAAGCCGTGAAGTGTCCGTTCTGCGGGGATATCGGCGACAAGGTGGTCGACTCGCGCGAGAGCCGCGAGGGCGACGTGATTCGCCGCCGCCGTCAGTGTCTGAACGAGACGTGCAAGAAACGCTTCACGAGCTATGAACGGATCGAAGAGATCCCTTACATGGTGGTGAAGAAAGACGGCACCCGCGAGCGCTTCGAGCGCTCGAAGCTGGTGGCCGGGTTGTTGAAGGCCTGCGAGAAACGGCCGATCAAGCCCGCCGACATCGACGAGATTGCCGACCGCGCCGAACAGATCCTCAACGATCGTCCGGAGCGCGAGATCTCGGGACGCGAGTTGGGCGCGCTGGTGATGTCGGAGCTCAAGAAGCTCGATCAGGTCGCGTACGTGCGGTTCGCGTCGGTCTACCGCGACTTCCGCGACGTGGACGACTTCGCCCACGAGGTGCGCGCCTTGAAGGGTCACAAGGAGTAAGGCCGCGTGGCAACCGCGAAGCCGCTCAGTACCGGGTCGCGGCCGGCCGTCAGGCCGGCGGCGGCGGCGCCCGCGCGCCGGCCGTTTCGCGACAACCCGCCGCTGATCCTCGCCGGGATCGTCATCCTGCTCGCCGCGCTCGGCGGCATCGTCTGGCTGGCCGATCGCACGGCGACGCTGTCCCCGGATTTCCTCACCGAAGTGGTGTTGATCGCGCTTTCCGCGACCAACATCACCATGCTGCTGGCGCTGGTGTTCGTGCTGGCGCGCAACGTGATCAAGTCATTGATGGACGGGCGGCGCGGCCTGCCGTTCGGCCGCTTCCGCGCCAAGCTCGTGCTCGCCATGCTGGGCATGACGGTGATTCCGTCGGTGCTGGTGATGATCGTCGGCAGCCGGGTGGTGCTGACCGCCGTCGATCGCTGGTTCAACGCGCCGATGGAGGAGATCCTCAGCGGCGCCAACCGCATTGCCGGCGATTACTACCAGGAGCGGCAGCGGCTGGTCACCGAACAGGCGTCCCGCATCGCCCGCTCGTTGAGCCCGGTCGACCTGTCGGATGCGGAGCTGACGCGCGTGCAGCGGATCGTCACGCCGGAAGTGACGGGACAGCGCGTGGTGATGGTCCAGGTGTATCGCGCGGTGCGCGAACCCGGTCAGCCGGTGAGCGTGGTCTCGGTGGTGGACATCGCCTCGCCGTCGATGCCGCAAGGGTGGGCGCGCTCCTCCGCCGATCCGCTGGCGGCGCGGGTCGCCTCCGGAGACGAAGCGGCGCCGAGCCGGATCGATCAACTCCCGGCCGGTGGGGATCTCGTCCACGTCGCGACGCCGGTGCGCACTCCCGCGGGGCAGATTACCGGCGTGGTGGTGACCAGCGAGTACCTGTCCGGCGAGTTCGCGGACCAGGCGCGCCGGATGTCGAAGGCCTACGAGGACTACACGCAGCTGCGGGTGCTGAAACAACCGCTGGCCGGCGTCTACGTGTCGTTCTTCGTCATGGTCACGCTGTTGATTCTGGTGGGCTCGACGTGGATGGGCCTGTATCTCGCCAAGCGCATCACCCGGCCGGTGCAGTTGCTCTCTGAAGCGGCCAAGGAAATTGGCGCCGGCCATTACGATCATCGCATCGAGCACGAAGGCAGCGATGAGTTCGGATCAATGGTCGAGGCCTTCAATGCGATGGCCGCGGAAGTGTCGCAGACGCGCAAGCGGCTCGAGCGCGCCGGCATCGATCTCGAACGCAAGCACGAAGAGGGTGAAGGCCGCCGCCGCTACATCGAAGCCATCCTCGAGCGGATTGCCACCGGCGTGGTGTCGATCGATCGCGCCGGACGCATCGGCACGATCAACCCCTCGGCGATGCGGCTGCTCGAAGTGACGGCGGACGTGGTCGGGAGCGCGGCGGTCGACGTGTTCGCGCGACCCGACCTCGCGCCGATGAACGAGGTGCTCGACCAGGCCGCGCGCGCCAAGATGGATTCCTTTGCGCAGGAAGTGGCGCTGGTGCGCGACGGCCGCGAGCGTCACGTGGTGGCGGCGGCCACCCGCGTGGCCGGCACCGACGGCAGCTTCGACGGCACGGTGCTGGTAGTGGACGATGTGACGCCGCTGATTCGTGCGCAGAAGGTGGCGGCGTGGCGCGAAGTGGCGCGCCGGCTGGCCCATGAGATCAAGAATCCGCTGACGCCCATTCAACTGTCGGCCGAGCGGCTGCGCCGCAAGCTCGGCGACGTGGCGCCGCCGCTCCAGGATCTCGTGCAGGAGTGCACCTCGACCATCATCGGCGAGGTCGAATCGCTGAAAGGGCTCGTCGACGAGTTCTCGCAGTTCGCGCGCATGCCGGCACCGCGCGCGGTGCCCACCGAGCTCCACGCCTTTCTCACCCACACCTTGTCGCTGTACGACGGGCTGTTCGGGTCAGTGGCATTCCAGAAGCACTACGACCCGGCCGTCACCCAGGTGCGCGTCGATCCGGAGCAGATGAAGCGCGTGATGATCAACCTGATCGACAACGCGATCGAAGCGATGGAGCGGCAGGGCACGATCGTGATCGAGACCGCGCGCGACGTGCCGAACAGCCTGGTGCGCATCGTGGTGGCCGACACCGGACCCGGCATTCCCGCCGCCGAGCGCGACAAATTGTTCCTGCCGTACTACTCGACCAAGGGCCGCGGCAGCGGCCTGGGCCTCGCGATCGTGCGGCGCATTGTCGCCGAGCACGGCGGCAGCATTGACGTCACCGACAACGTGCCCACCGGCACGCGGTTTATCATCGAGTTGCCGGCCTGATGGCGTCCATCCTCGTCGTCGACGATGAACCGGGCGTGCGCTCGTCGATCAGCGGGGTCCTGCAGGACGAAGGCTTCGACGTCGACACCGCCAGCACCGGCGAAGAATGCCTCGAGAAGGCCAACGGCGCGGCGTTCGACGTGGTGGTGCTCGACATCTGGCTGCCGGGCCTGGACGGCCTGACCACGCTGCAGCGGCTGCGCGAGCGGCAGATCGATTCGCAGGTGGTGATCATCTCCGGCCACGGCAACATCGAGTCCGCGGTCCGCGCCATCAAGATGGGCGCGTTCGACTTCATCGAGAAGCCGCTGTCGCTCGAGAAGACGGTGCTGGTGGTGCGCAACGCGCTGCGCCAGCGCGATCTCGAAGCCGAAAACCGCGTGCTGCGCGCCAAGGTCGACCGCCAGCAGCAGTACACGATGGTCGGCGAGAGCCCGGCGATGAGCCATCTGCGCGACCACGTGTCGCTCGCCGCCCCGACCAACGGTCGGGTCTTGATTCTCGGCGAAAGCGGCACCGGCAAGGAGCTCGTGGCGCGGACCATCCATCACACCAGCCGGCGCAAGAGCGGGCCGTTCGTCGAAGTGAACTGCGCCGCGATTCCGGAGGAGTTGATTGAGTCCGAGTTGTTCGGGCACGTGCGCGGCGCCTTTACGGGGGCGGTCGCGGACAAGCCGGGTCGATTCGAACAGGCCGACGGCGGCACGATCTTCCTGGACGAGATTGCCGACATGAGCCTGAAAACGCAGGCCAAGGTGCTCCGCGTGCTGCAGGAGCAGGTGATGGAGCGGGTCGGCGGCACGCAGCGAATCAAGGTCGACGTGCGCGTGCTGGCGGCAACCAACAGGGATCTGCCGGCGGAGATTCGAGCGGGACGGTTCCGCGAAGACTTGTACTTCCGGTTGAACGTCATTCCGATCTTCGTACCGCCGTTGCGGGAACGGCAGCAGGACATTCCGCTGCTGGCCGAGCACTTCATCGCGCTGCTGGCCGCCGAGGATCGCAAGCGGCCGAAGCGGCTGGCACCCGAAGCGGCGGCGCGCCTGCAGCAGCACTCGTGGCCGGGGAACGTCCGCGAGTTGCGCAATGTGATCGAGAAGCTGCTGATTTTTGTCGGCGGCGACACCATCACGGCGCAGGATGTGGGCTTTCTCGGCCGCGACGGGGTGCCGGAGGCGCCGGCCGCGGCGGGGCCCGTGCAGCCGTTGTCCGAAGCCCGCGATCGGTTCGAGAAGGACTACATCCTGCAGACGCTGGCCGCGCAGCAGGGGAACATGTCGCGCACCGCCGAAGTGCTTGGCGTGGAACGCTCGAACCTGTACAAAAAGCTTCGCGCGTTTGGCATCACGCCCCGGGGCGGGACCTAAGCTTGTTCTCCAGCACCTGCGCTCCGGAGAATCCTTCGAGCTGCAGATAGTATTCGACCGATTGCCGGAGCGCCGCCGCCGGCACCAGCCCGACGATCTCACTTTCGAGAACCTGCACGCCGTACCGTTCCGCCTCGCGCTTCACCAGATCGAACACCCGGAAGATCGGCGTCTTCTCGTAGTTGGTGAGGTTCATCGACACCTGGACGATGCCGCGGTCTGCGAGCGGAATCCCCATCGCTTTGACATACCGCAGGCCGCCGCCGCTCATGCGCACCGCCGCCGCGATCTTCCTGGCCACGTCAAGCCGGTGGGTGGCCAGGTTGACGTTGTAGGCGATGAGCGGCATTCGCGCGCCGATCACGGTGGCGCCCGCGGTCTGGTGCGGCGTGGCGGGGCCGTAATCGGGCGCCCAGGCCGGCTGCGCCATCTTCGCGGCCAGGCCTTCGAACTCGCCGCGCCGGATGTCTTCGAGGTGCTTGCGCGCCGGGTTGCCCGACGCCTCTTCGTAGAGGTACACCGGCAGCGAAAACCGCGACGCGACATCCGCGGCCACCCGCTTGGCCAGCTCCACGCACGCCTCCATCGTCACGCCTTCAATCGGAATGAACGGCACGACGTCGACGGCGCCCAGCCGCGGATGCTCGCCCCTGTGCGACCGCAGATCGATCGCCGCGATGGCGCCTTCGAACAGCTTCGGGATTCCGGCGGCCAGCGCTTCGGCGTCGCCGGCGAGCGTGAAAACAGAGCGATTGTGCGACGCGTCGGACTGGACGTCGAGCACGCTCAATCCGGGGACCGCCTCGAGGGAGCCAGCCAGGCGCTGGACGAGGTCGGTCCGGCGGCCCTCGCTGACGTTTGGAACGCATTCAATGACGGCCATGTGCGCTCAGCTTATTGCACCCTGTGCACCCTGTCTGTAAGTGCTATAATCCGTAGCACTTAACATGGCCGACCCGCACCCGTCAGGCCCGCGCCGGTCCGAGCCGCAGCCTGAGCCGGCAGACGAAACGCGGATCGAGCATCTGCTCGTGACCGGCCTCGATCACTACTTCGCCGGCGAATTCGAACAGGCCATCAACCTCTGGACGCGCGTGCTGTTTCTCGATCGGACCCACGATCGGGCGCGCGCCTACATCGATCGCGCGCGCAGCGCGCAGGCCGAACGCCAGCGCATCTCCGAAGCGCTCGTCCATCAGGGCCTCGACGCTTTCGACAAGGGCGAGGTGGTGCGGGCGCGCGAGCTGCTGAGCGATGCGCTCGACCAGGGCGCGTCACACGACGTCGCGCTCGGCGTGCTCGGCCGCATCGATCGCCTCGAGGTTGGTCGCACGGCCAGCCCCGCTCTTCCCGTGACTCGGCGCCGGCCGTTCAGCAAACCCCTGGCAGGGGAGCGCGAGGCGCGGCATGGCGGCACGCTGGCGCGGTGGTGGGCGACGGCGGCGGCGATCGTGCTCGTCGCGGCGATTGCCTTCGTGCTGGTCACGCCGAATGGTCTGGCCGACTGGTTCCCGGTGCAGGCCACGATCGGCGCACCGGCGCTGGTGGCTCCCGCCCCCGCGCCATTGCCGATTCCGGCGCCGACCGAGGCGTATTTGACCCGGGCCCGCGCGATGTTTGCGGGCGGCAAGCTCCGTGATGCGTTGCGCGCTCTCGATCGCGTGCCGGTGGGTGATGCGTTGCGCGCCGACGCCGAGCGCCTGCGCGCCGACATTCAACGCGAACTGCTGGCACTGGCGAGCGCCGAAGCCTCGGCGTCGGCCGCTGCCGCCACGCCGGTGTCACCACGACAAGAATGAAGTGCCCGAAATGCGGCTATCTGGGGTTTGAGACCACCGACCGCTGTCGGAACTGTCAGTACGATTTCTCACTCGCGCCGTTCTCGGCCGACCCCGAACTGGCGCTGCAGTCCGCCGCCGATCGCAAAGCGGAATCCGGCGACGATTTCGAGTTGCCGGCCATCAAGCGTCACACCGACTCGCTGAGCGCGCACGCGCTCGATCTCGATCGGTTGTTCGGCACGGCGGAGCTCGCCGCGGAGGCGACCGTTTCTACCGGGCCGACGGTGACGATCATCGACGATGACGCGGAGGCCACGCCCGCCGTCGACGAGATCGAAGTGCCGGTCGACGAACCATCGTCCGAACCTTCGTCTGAACTTCCATTTGACGACGCCCCGATCGTTCCACCGCCCGCCGCGCGAGCGCCCCTCGCCGTGCGTCGTTCCACACAGGAACTGCCGCGCAATCGGCCCCGCACGACGCGGCCGGCACGCAGTGAGCCATTACAACTCGAAGCCGAACCGCACGTCCGCGCCACCTCCGGCGACATCGTCGCGTCGTTGATGGAGACGCCCGCGCTCAGCGCGCGGGTCAGCGCCGGATTGATCGATACCGCCCTGCTCGTGGCGATCGACGTAACCGTGTTGTTCCTGACGCTTCGCATCGCGGGCCTTCAGAACACCGTCGACGACGTGCGCGTGCTGCCGCCGATCCCGTTCGCCGGCTTCCTGGCGATCCTGGCCTTCAGCTACGTTGCCGCGTTCACCGTTGCCGGCGGCCAGACCATCGGCAAGATGATCATGAACCTCCGCGTCATCGGCGACGACGGCCGTCCCGTGGATGCCGCCGGCGGCATGTTGCGCGCGGCAGGCTGCATGCTGGTGCCGGTCACGCTCGGCCTGTCGTACGTGCCGGCCCTGGTCACGAGCGATCATCGCGCGCTGCACGATCGGCTGGCGGGCACGCGCGTTGTTCGCGAAGCATGAGACAAGCGAGGCTCCGCTGGGGGGCTCCAGCATCGAACATTCGCTGCGCCTCGCTCGTGGCTACTATGTTTTGCCCCGCCTCCGGCGGGGCGAAACGTCGCAAAGGCCGCGGTGGGAACCGGAAGCATGGACGAGCGGTTTAGGCCTTTGCAACGTTTGCAGGTTTTCATTGCCACCTTCGGGTACGTTGGCTACTTTCCGATCGCACCAGGCACGGCCGGATCACTCGCGGCGCTGGCGTTGTACGCGCTGCTGCGCTGGAGCGGCAGTCACGCACTCGAGTTGGTCGCGATTGTCGTCGTGCTGGCCGTCGGTATCTGGGCCTCGACCGCGACCGAGCGGGCGCTCGACCGGAAAGATCCTGGCGTCGTCGTCATTGACGAGGTGCTCGGCATGTTGATCACGATCGCGTTCATGCCGCTGTCGTGGTGGGGCATCCTCGCCGGCTTTCTGATCTTCCGCGTGCTCGACGTGATCAAGCCGTTTCCGGCCGGACGGCTCGAACACCTGCCCGCCGGGCTTGGCATCATGGCCGACGATGCCATGGCTGGCGTCTACGGGCACCTGCTGCTGCGGATCGGCGTGATGCTGGCGCCGGCGTGGTTGACGGCGTAAGCTTATGATCTGCGCCTTCTGTGATCCTGGTGAAATCCTCTGTGCCTTCTGTGGCCCTGGTTGAGTCTTCCCTGCCTTCGGCGGCCATCATCGCCGTGGGCAGCGAGCTGCTCACGCCCGAACGGACCGACACCAACTCGCTGTACATCACGCAGGTCCTCAACGACCTTGGGATCGCGGTGGCCTGCAAGACCATCGTTGGCGACAACCGCGACGAGCTCACCGCCCACGTCGCGCACGCGTTGTCGCGGCACCGCGTCCTAATCCTGACCGGCGGACTCGGTCCCACCGACGATGATCTGACGAGGGAAGTCGTGGCGGCACATCTCAACCTGCCGCTGGACGAGGATCCTTCGATCGTCGAGGCAATGGAGAAGCGCTTTGCGGCGCGGGGCTGGAAGATGCCCGCGAACAACCGGCGGCAGGCGCAGGTGCCGCGCGGCGCCACCGTGCTCGCCAACCCGCATGGCACCGCGCCGGGGTTGTGGATCGAGCATGGCGAGGCGGTGATCGCCCTGGTGCCCGGTCCGCCCCGCGAGATGAAGCCGATGATCGACGGCGAGGTGCGGACGCGGCTCGCGGCGCGCGCAGGCGCGGTGCGGCTGCACCGGCGCGTGCTGCGGGTGTCGGGGAAAGGTGAGTCGGCGGTCGAGGAGATCGTGCAGCCGATCTACTCGCGATGGCTGACCGAACGGCCGCCGATCGAGACGACGATCCTCGCGGGCCTCGGCCAGGTGGAACTGCACCTGGTCACGCAGTCGCGCGACGCCGCGGCGGCAACGGCCACCCTCGATCGCGCAGTCGGGCAGCTGGCCGCCGTGCTCGGCGCGGATCTGGTCAGCACCGATGGCACGACCCTCGAGGCCGTGGTCGGCCGCCTGCTGCGATCACGGGGCTGGTGGGTGGCGCTTGCGGAGTCGTGCACGGGAGGCCTGGCGACGTCGCGACTGACGGATGTGCCCGGCAGCTCGGAGTATGTTGAGCGGAGCGTGGTGGCGTACAGCAACCGCGCCAAGATCGAGCTGCTCGGCGTGCCCGAAGCGTTCATCCAGGAACACGGCGCGGTGAGCGAGCCGGTGGCGCTGGCGATGGCCGCCGGCATTCGCCAGCGCGCGGGTGTCAACGTCGGCGTCGGTATTACGGGCATTGCCGGTCCGGGTGGGGGCACCGAGCAGAAACCGGTTGGCACTGTGTGTATTGCCGTGGATGATGGCACCTCACGCGTCCGGACGTTCAAATTTCCGGGTGGCCGAGAGATGGTCAAGGCCATGTCGGCGAACTGGGCGATCGATCTGCTTCGGCGTCATCTTCTCGAGGACTGAGTTTCGTGCGGGTGTTCGTAGCGGTTGATATCGGCAACGCGGTTCGCCGCGAGGCGACGCGTGCGGTCAGCGCACTCGCCATCAAGCTCGAGATGGCGAAGGTGCCGCCGAAAGTGGTGTGGGTCAAGCCGGCGGCCCTCCACGTCACGATCAGGTTTGTCGGCGAAGTCGAGCCGGACGAGGTGGAGCGGCTGATACCGCTCCTCGCGCCGCCCATTCCCGTGGCCCCGTTTGACATCGCGTGGCGCGGCATCGGCACGTTTCCGAACAATCGGCATCCGCGGGCGCTCTGGCTCGGCGTGACGAGCGGCTCCGCGCAACTGGCGGCGATCGAAGCCGAGATCTCGAAACGCGTCGCGGGCGCGGCCGTCGACCTCGACGATCGGGCGCTACTGCCGCATCTCACGCTCGGGCGCGTGAAGATGGCCGGCGCCGGCGTGGATTGGCCGAACATCCTCCAGGCCACCGAGGTGCGGAACGTGACGTCGCACGTCGATCGCGTGACGCTCTACCGCAGCAACCTGACGCAGTTTGGCCCGAACTATACTGAGTTGGTGAGCGCTCCACTGATCGCAGATCAACCGATCACGAGATCACCAGATCAATAGATTCATGGATCTGCTTCCCGCGATTCTGATCGGCTACGCCGCCGGCTCACTGCCGATCGGGTATCTCGTTGCGCAGAGCGCGCGCGGGGTCGATCTGCGCCGGGTCGGGAGCGGCAATGTGGGTGCCGCCAACGTCTATCGCACCAGCGGGCTGGCCATGGCGATTGCGGTGATGCTGGCCGACGCGGCAAAAGGCGCCGGTGCCGTCTTCCTGGGCGGCGGCGGCGTCAATGGCGTGGCCGCGGGTGTGGCCGCCGTGTGTGGTCACGTTTATCCCGTGTGGTTGGGGTTTCGCGGCGGCAAGGGCGTGGCCACCGCGAGCGGGGTCTTCAGCGTGCTGTCGCCGCTGCCGACGGCGATTGCCGCGGCGGCGTTCGCGATCGTCGTGGCGCGCACGCGTTTGGTCTCGCTCGGATCACTGGTGGCCGCGGTGCTGCTGCCGGTCGTCGAGTGGCTGACGCCGGGCCTTCGCGCGGTGGACATCGGCGCCACGATCGTCGCGGCACTCATCCTGTTTCGTCATCGCGGCAACATGGCGCGTTTGTGGACCCGTAGCGAGCGGGCCCTGGGCACATGAGTCACACCATCGGCGTGCTCGGCTCGGGGAGTTGGGGGACGGCGCTGGCGGTGCACCTGGCGCGGACCGGCCACGAGGTACGGTTGTGGGCGCGCGACCCCGCGCTCGCCTCGGCCATGACCGCGGCGCGCGAAAATCAGACCTATCTGCCCGGCATCGCCTTGCCGCCGGCGCTGACGCCGACCTCGACCATCCAGGACGCCGTCGGCGGCGCGGCCTTCGTCGTGATGGCGGTGCCGTCGCATGGCCTGCGTGACGTCGCGCGCGCGGCCAACGTGCACGTGCCACGCGCGTGCACGGTGGTGAGCGCGGCGAAAGGCCTCGAAGCCGGCTCGCTGCTCCGCATGTCGCAGGTGTTGGGCGAGGAGTTTTCCGACATCGGCGAGGTGGTCGTGCTCTCCGGTCCAAGTTTTGCGATGGAACTCGCGCGGGAGCAGCCCACCGCGGTGGTGGCGGCCGGTGAATCCTCGGCGGTGGTCGAAGCGGTGATGGCGCACTTCGGTTCGCCGGCGTTGCGGCTCTACGGCAGCCCGGATGTGGTCGGCGTGGAACTGGGCGGCGCCTTGAAGAACATCATTGCGATCGCGGCCGGCGTGGTCGAAGGACTGGGCGTCGGCCACAACGCGCTGGCCGCGCTGATGACGCGCGGGCTTGCGGAGTTGTCGCGACTGGCGGTGGCGGCCGGCGCCCAACCGCACACGCTGTCGGGCCTGGCCGGCCTCGGCGATCTCGTGCTCACCTGCACGGGCGACTTGAGCCGCAACCGCAGGGTGGGCATTGAGCTCGCGCGCGGCCATTCACTGAAAGACATCCTGGCGGGCACGCGCATGGTTGCGGAGGGCATTCGCACCACCGAAGCCGCGTTGGCCCTCGGTACCCGCCACAACATCGAGCTGCCCATCGCCCGCGAAATGTCGGACGTGCTGGCCGGTCGCACCGATCCACAACTCGCCATCCGCAACCTGATGGGGCGGAAACAAAAGCTTGAACATGCATAGGCACATCTATTGATCTCTTGAGCTGTTGAACCGTTGATCTGAGAGGTCCCAGGTCAACAGATCACCAGGTCAACAGATCACCAGATGCGAGTCATTTAATGGGTTTGTTTGACAAGTTAAAGCAAGGTCTGCAGCGCACGACGCAGCAGCTCAAGGATCGGTTCGACGACATTGTCAGCCTCGCTGATGCGCCCGACGCGCGCACGCGCGAGGTCGACGTGGATACCGCCGATGCGCTGGAAGAGATCCTCCTGATGGCCGACGTCGGCGTGGCCGCCACGGCGGAGATCGTCGAGGCCGTGCGAAAACGGCAACGTCGCGGCGAGAGCTTGCGAGCGCTGGTCAAACAGGAAATGCTCCGCGTGCTCGAACGATCCGAGGCAGCCGCGCAGGAGCGGTCCGCCTTCGCGCCTGGATCCTCGGGCGCTTCGGCGGATCGTTCACACCAACCACGAGTGGTACTCGTCGTTGGCGTGAACGGTGTTGGTAAAACGACCACCATTGGCAAGCTCGCGCATCGGATGCGGGAAGAGGGCAAGCAGCCGCTGATCTGCGCGGCTGACACCTTTCGCGCCGCCGCCGTCGATCAGTTGCAGATCTGGGCGGACCGGGCCGGCGTGGCCATCATTCGCGCCAAGGCCGGATCGGATCCGGCGGCGGTGGTCTTCGATGCGATGTCCGCGGCGAAATCCCGGCGGAGTGACGTGGTGCTCGTCGATACCGCCGGGCGCTTACACACACGCACGAACCTGATGAACGAGCTCGACAAGATTCGGCGCGTCGCCAGTCGCGAGATCCCCGGCGCGCCGCACGAGGTGCTGCTCGTCCTTGATGCCACCGTCGGGCAGAACGGCCTGGCGCAGGCACGGGAGTTCACCAGCGCCGCCGGCGTCACCGGGATCGTGCTGACCAAGCTGGACGGCACGGCCAAGGGCGGCATCGCGGTGGCCATTGCGCACGATCTGAACGTGCCCATCCGCTACGTCGGCGTGGGCGAAGCGGTCGATGACCTGTTGCCGTTCTCTCCCCGCGCATACGTCGACGCCATCTTCCAGCACCAATGGTGACCGATGCCGATCACATGCGGCGCGCGTTGTTCCATGCCCGTCGCGGTGAGGGCGTCACCACGCCGAACCCGATGGTCGGCGCGGTGGTGGTCACCCCGGACGGGATCGTCGCCGGCTACGGCCGGCATCCGCGAGCCGGCGACGCCCACGCGGAAGTGTTTGCGCTCGACGCTGCCGGCGACCGCGCGAGAGGCGCGACGTTGTATGTGACGCTCGAGCCGTGCTGTCACGTCGGCCGTACCGGCCCCTGCACGCGCCGCATCATCGCGGCCGGCATTCGCCGCGTCGTGGCGGCGATGCGCGATCCGAATCCGCTGGTGAGCGGCATGGGCTTCGACCAATTGCGGGCGAGCGGCATCCAGGTGGACGTTGGTGTGATGGAGGACGAAGCGGCCCGGTTGAATCGCGCGTTTGCGATCGTGCAGACCGAAGGGCGGCCGATGGTGATCGCCAAGGCGGCCACCAGCATCGACTCGCGGATCGCGGCGGCGCCGGGTGTACGGACGCCACTGACGTCGAAGGAAGCGAACCGGCGGACCCAGCGGCTGCGCGCGGCGGTCGATGCCGTCGGCGTGGGCTCGGGCACCGTGCTCGCCGACGACCCGATCCTGACGGTGCGCGATTTGTATCGCCCGCGGCCGCTCGTTCGAGTGATCTTCGATCGTCGCCTCCGCACGCCCCCGCACGCCCGGCTGTTATCGACGCTCGCCTCCGGGCCGGTCATAATACTGACCACGGCCGAGGCAGCCGCCGAGCACCCAGACACAGCCGGTGCATTGACGCGCGCCGGGGCCACGCTGATCGAAGGATCGGGAGCCCTCCGAGAAGACCTTCGGGCCCTGGTGCGCTTCGACGTGTCGGCGTTGTTGCTCGAGGGCGGGGCGGAAATGCACGCGGCGGCCTGGCGGGCCGGCGTCATCGATCGCGTGCACGTGGTGGTGGCGCCGACGGCACTCGGCGAGGGCGGTGTGAAATTCTTCGACGGCGTCGAGGTGCCGATGTCGCAGCTGATTCCCGTCACGGTGGAACAGCTTGGACCCGATAGATGGATGGAGGCGGATGTTCACGGGCATCGTTGAAGCGGTCGGCACACTCGCCGAGGTGAAGGGCACCGGCGGCGGCTATCGCGTGAGCATTCATACGCCGCTGTCGGCGGAGCTGAGGGTGGGCGACAGCCTGGCCGTCAACGGCGTCTGCCTGACCGTGATCGTGATCGACGGCGAGCACGTGCTGGCGGACGTGGGTCCCGAGACGTCGCGGGTCACGACGCTGGGCTCGTTGCAGCGCGGCCAGGACGTGAATCTCGAGCGCCCAGTCAAGGCGGAGGGCCGCTTCGACGGGCACTTCGTGCTCGGACACGTCGACGGCGTCGGCGTCATCGAAGAGATCAGGGCGGAAGGCGAATCACACTGGCTGACGATCGGGTTTCCCCCGGCGCTGGCGCCGTTGTTCATTCGCAAGGGCTCGGTGGCGGTGGACGGCATCAGCCTCACCGTGGCCGGACTCGGCGAGCGGCAGTTCGACGTGATGGTGATCCCATTCACGTGGACCGCCACCACGTTGCAGGCGCTGCGCAAGGGCGACAAGGTCAATCTCGAGTGCGACATGATCGGCAAGTACGTGGCGCGGGCCATCGAAGTGCGAAGGAATCAATGAAGAAACATCAGCCGAAGGCCCTGAGCGAGGTTGAGCGAGCGCTCGCGCTCGCACGACCGAGTCGAAGGGGGCCGCCGAAGGCACAGATCAAAATCGCCAAGGGTGCCAAGAGTACCGGGCCGTTTGCGGCAGTTGAGGATGCGGTTGCCTCGATCAAGCGCGGTGAGATGGTGATCGTGGTGGACGACGAGGATCGCGAGAACGAGGGCGATCTGACGATGGCCGCCGAGACGGTGACGCCCGAAGCGATCAACTTCATGGCGCGGTTCGGGCGCGGCCTGATCTGCCTGCCGATGACCGGCGAGCGTCTCGACAAGCTCGAGATTCCGCTGATGGTCACCAAGAACTCGAGCCGGTTTGAAACCGCGTTCTGCGTGCCGATCGAAGCCAAGCGCGGCACCAGCACCGGCATCTCGGCGGCCGATCGCGCCGCCACCGTGCGCGCGGCGATCAATCCGAAGACGAAATCCGCCGACCTCGCGCGGCCGGGCCACATGTTCCCGCTGCGCGCTCGCGACGGCGGCGTGCTGGTGCGTGCCGGACAAACCGAAGCCGCGGTCGATCTCGCGCGCATCGCCGGCCTGGCGCCGGCGGGCGTGATCTGCGAAATCATGAACGATGACGGCACGATGGCGCGGGTGCCGGCGCTGACCAAGTTCGCGCAGCGTCACTCGCTGTTGATGATCACCATCGCCGATCTGATTCGCTATCGCATGCGCACCGAAGGCCTCGTGACCAAGGTGGCCGACGCCGAGCTGCCGACCGAACACGGCCAGTTCCGCATTCACGGCTACGAGAGCCTGATCGACCAGGAAACCCACCTCGCGCTGGTGTGCGGCGAGATCGGCACAGGCGAGGACGTGCTCGTGCGCGTGCACTCGAAGTGCCTGACCGGCGACGTGTTTCACTCCGCGCGCTGCGATTGCGGCATGCAGCTCGAAGCCGCGCTGCAGCAAATCTCGCGCGCCGGCCGCGGCGTGCTGCTCTATCTCAACCAGGAAGGGCGCGGCATCGGCCTCGCCAACAAGCTGCGCGCCTATGCGTTGCAGGATCGCGGCCTCGACACCGTCGAAGCCAACGAGCGGCTCGGCTTCAAGGCCGATCAACGCGACTACGGCATCGGCGCGCAAATCCTGCGGCACCTGGGCATCCGCTCGATGCGCCTGCTGACCAATAACCCACGCAAATTCGTAGGTTTGCAGGGGTACGGCCTGTCGATTTCCGAGACCCTTCCGCTCGAGATCCCCGCGTCGGCGACCACCCGTAGATACTTGAAAGTAAAGAAGGAAAAGCTCGGACACCGCCTCGAATCGGTTTGACCGATCTCCTGAAGCTCCAGTAGGATAAGGGTTTGCGCGCCTCGCCGGAGGCGGGGTAAAGAAATGCTGCGGCCCTAATGTTCGACGCGCTCAGCCATCGGCTCCAGGACGTCTTCCAGTCACTCAAGGGGGAAACACGTCTCACGGAGACCACGGTCGAGAACGCTCTCCGGGAAATCCGGCTGGCACTGCTCGAAGCGGACGTCAACTTCAAGGTCGTCAAGGCATTCGTCGATCGTGTGCGCGATCGGGCGATGGATCAGGCGGTTCTCAAGAGCCTGACCCCGAGCCAGCAGGTCATCAAGATCGTTCGCGATGAGCTGCTCGCGCTGTTCGGCGATGCCAAGGGCGGGCTGCAGGAGACGTCGGCTCGACCGCGCGTGATTTTGATGCTCGGGCTGCAGGGCTCGGGCAAGACCACCACCACGGGCAAGCTGGCGAAGTGGCTGGCGAAGCAAGGCCGCCACCCGATTGTGGTGTCGACGGACGTGAGACGTCCAGCGGCCATCCAGCAGCTCGCGATCGTCGCGGAACAGGCCGGCGTGCGGGTGCACGACCCGGCGGGGGAGATGGATCCGGTGGCGCGCGCCAAAGGGGCGCTCGCCGAAGCCCGCGCGGTGGGCAACGACGTGGTCATCGTCGACACCGCCGGCCGGCTCCACATCGACGACGAGCTCATGAAAGAGCTCGTCGCGATCAAAGACGTATCGGGACCGTCGGATCTGCTCTACGTCGCCGACGCGATGACGGGGCAGGACGCGATCAAGAGCGCGGGCGAGTTCAACGCGCAGGTCGGCGTCACCGGCGTGGTGCTGACCAAGATCGACGGCGACGCGCGCGGCGGCGCGGCGCTCTCGGTGGTGTCGGTGGTCGGCGTGCCGATTGCGTTTGTCGGCAGCGGCGAAAAGCTCGACGACCTCGAGCCGTTCCACGCCGACCGGTTCGTGTCGCGCATGCTCGGCATGGGCGACGTGCTGTCGCTGATCGAGAAGGCCGAAGCGGTCATCGATCACGGCGACGCGGAAAAGCTCGAAGCGAAGATCCGCAAGGGCGGGTTCACGCTCGAAGATTTCCGGGATCAGCTGCGGATGCTCAAGCGCATGGGCCCGCTCGACAAGATCCTGGGCATGCTGCCGGGCATGGGCGGCATGAAAGAGCTCGCCGGCCAGAAGCCGGACGAGAAGCAGCTCGGGCGGATCGAAGCGATCATCAACTCGATGACGCCCGAGGAGCGCAAGTTCGCCGAGATCCTCGACGGGAGCCGGCGCAAGCGGGTGGCGAAGGGCAGCGGCACCACGGTGGAAGACGTCAACCGGTTGCTCAAGCAGTTCGTCGAGATGCAGCGGATGCTGAAGATGGTGGGCGAGATGACGGGCGAGCCCATCGCGGCGGCGCCGAAGAAGAAAAAGAAGAAGGGCCCGTTTAGTCTGATGAAGTAGAGAGCCCGCAGATAGCCCCGGCCTTGAGGCGGGGGATCGTGGCGAGCAGCAGTGAACCCGAAGCGCGGCCCAGTAGCGCCGCAAAGAGAGTAGTCATGTTGTCGATTCGTCTCCGCCGCACCGGTTCGAAGAAGCGTCCGTTTTTCCGCGTGGTCGTGTCCGAGGCCCGTTCGAAGAAGGAAGGCGAGTTCATCGAAGTGCTCGGTTTCTACAATCCGCGCACCAAGCCCGCCGTCGTGGAAATCAACAAGGAACGCATCACGCACTGGATCGCGAAGGGCGCGCGCCCGTCGGACTCGGTCCGGACGCTGCTGTCCAAGCACCTGACGCGCGACCGCGCGGTCGCCGCAACGCCGGCTGGCCCCGACCCTTCGACCAGCTCAGGGTCGTCCCGAGCGCAGTCGAGGGACGACCAAGGTCGAGGGGTGACGGCGGAACCGACGGCGCCCACTGCGCCCATCGAGTAAGGACACATCGTGGCGGATCTCAAGGGACTCATCGAGACGGTCGCGAAAGCGCTCGCCGATCAACCGGAGGCGGTCAGCGTCCGAGAATCGGAGCGGCGCGGCGGCACGGTGTACGAGCTGCAGGTCGCGTCGACTGACCTTGGCCGTGTGATCGGACGCCAGGGCCGCACGGCGGCGGCGTTGCGCACGCTGTTGTCCAGCGCCGCGGAGGCCGACGACAAGCGGGTTAGTCTCGATATTCGAGATCAATCAGGGCGAAGCTGACGGAATCCGGCCCTTCGGCAAGCTCAGGGCCGCCCCGAGCGGAGTCGAGGGGCGGGATCCGGGATCCGGGATCCGGGAGTTGCAAATGAGCGAGTGGGACGACGCGATTCTCGTGGGCGTCGTGGCCAGGACGCACGGGAACAAGGGTGAGGTGGCGATCAACGCGGAAACCGACTTCCCCGAAGAACGATTCAAGCAGGGCGCGCGGCTCTGGTCGCGCGCGAGAGACGGCAGCCTCGACACGCTGGAAGTGGCGACGATGCGGATGCATCAGGGGCGGCCGTTGATCCTGTTCAAGGGGATCGGTTCGATGGACGACGCCGAGCTCCTGGCGGGACGTGAGTTGCGGATCGCCGAAGACGAGAGCGACGCCGAGCTCCTGGAAGAGGGCGAGTACTTCCATCGCGACCTAATTGGCTGCTCCGTGGTGACGGAGGGCGGCGACCCGGTCGGCGAAGTGACCGCGGTGGAGGGCGACCGCGGCAACACGCGACTGGTCGTGAAGAGCCCGCGGAACGACGTGCTGATTCCGCTGGCGGATGAGATTTGCTCGATCGACCTGGCGGCCGGGCGCATCACGGTGCGGCCGCCGGAAGGATTACTCGAGTTGAACGGGGAATGGCGACCGCCGAAGCGGAGCGAGGCAAAGGGTTAGCAGGTGAAGGTCGACGTCATCACGATCTTCCCGAAGATGGTGGAGGCGGGACTCACCGAAGGCGTCGTGGGACGCGCCCGCACGGCGGGGTTACTGGACATCGTGGTCCACAACCTGCGCGACTTCACCACCGACAAGCATCACGTCGTCGACGACGTGCCGTTTGGCGGCGGGCCGGGCATGGTGATGAAGCCCGAGCCGTTTTTCGCGGCGCTCGGCGCGATTCGGGCGCGGCGCGGCACGCCCGATGCGGTGATCCTGCTGTCGCCGGCGGGCGAGCGGTTCACGCAGCAGGGCGCGAAGCGGCTGGCCACGCTGGGCCACATCGTCCTGTTGTGCGGGCGATACGAAGGGATCGACGAGCGGGTGCGTGAGGCGCTCGCGACCGAAGAGATTTCGATCGGCGACTACGTGTTGTCGGGCGGCGAAATGCCGGCGCTGGCGGTCGTCGACGCGGTGGCGCGGCTGAGACCCGGCGTGGTGGGCGACGATCAGTCGGTGGAAGCGGATTCGTTTACGCGCGGGCTGCTCGATTACCCGCACTACACGAGGCCGGCGGAGTACGAAGGGCGGCCGGTGCCCGAGGTGTTGTTGTCCGGGCATCATGCCGAGATTCGTCGCTGGCGCCGCGAGACGGCGCTGCAACGCACGCAGGAGCGGCGGCCGGACCTGCTGGCCACCGCGGCGCTCGATGCGGACGAACGAGAGTGGTTGAAAAGGAGCAAGTCATGACGGCGATGGAGTTGGTGGAGAAGGCGCAACTGACCGAGCGGCCGCGCCTCAAGGCGGGTGACACGGTGCGTGTGCACGTGCGGGTCAAGGAAGGCGACAAGGAGCGCATCCAGATCTTCGAGGGTGTGATCATCGGCTTGCGCCGCGGCGGTAACCGCGCCACGTTCACGGTGCGCAAGGTGTCGTTCAGCCAGGGCGTGGAGCGCATCTTCCCGCTGCATTCGCCGACGATCCAGCGTGTCGAGGTGGTCCGGTCGGCGAAGGTCCGCCGCGCCAAGCTGTATTTCCTGCGCGAACTGAAGGGGAAAGCCGCGCGCATGAAGGAAGTCAAAAAGACGAACTAAGAATTAAGTAGGTGCACAATGTGCGCAGAGTGCACAATGTGCACCATGTGCACCCCGTGCAGCATGTGCACACGGTGCGTTCGCTGCACCTATGCGTAAGGTCTCGGCCCGCAAGAACATCGAAAACGCACTCCACCGCTACGGGTTCGTGGCGGTGGCGGGTGTGGACGAAGTGGGCCGGGGATGCCTTGCCGGACCGGTGATGGCCGGCGCCGTGATTCTTCACCCCGATCGCCGCATCGACGGCCTCGCCGATTCGAAGGCCTGCACCGCCGCCCAGCGCAACCGCCTCCACGACGAAATTTGTCGGAAATGTGTCTCATGGTCGGTCACTTCGATCGATCCGGACGAGATCGATCGCATCAACATCCACCAGGCCACGCTGCAGGCCATGCGCCGCGCGGTGCTCGCTCTGGCGCCGCTGCCGGATGCAGTTTTGGTGGATGCCTTCCGAATTCCGTCATTACCGATGGCTCAGAAGAGCGTGATCGGCGGGGATCGCCGCGCGTCGGCCATCGCCGCGGCGTCGATCGTCGCGAAAGTGACGCGGGATCGATTAATGCACGCGCTTCACGCCGCTGACCCCAGATACGGATACGACCGACATAAGGGGTACGCGACGGCCGACCACCTCGCAGCGGTTGCACGGTTTGGCTACTCGCCGCAGCATCGCCGCACATTCAGACCCGCGACCCTGTTTGATAACATTGTCTGAGAGCAATCACTGTGCCGCCGTTCGATAGTAAAGCCGCGCTGAAGAACGCGGAAAAGGCCATAAAACAGGGACGCGTTGACCTGGCCATCGCCGAGTACATCAGGGTCGTCGAAGCGCAGCCGCGCGACTGGAATAGCGCCAACGCCCTGGGCGACTTGTACGTACGCGCAAAGCAGGTCGACAAAGGCGTTCAGCAATACATCCGCATAGCCGACCACCTCGCCGAAGAGGGGTTCTACCCAAAGGCGGCGGCGCTGTACAAGAAAATCCTCAAGATCAAGCCGGACGACGAGTACTCGATGCTGCAGTCCGGCGACATGGCGGCGAAGCTGGGCACGCTCGCCGACGCCAAGCAGTTTTTCAACCAGCTCGCCGAACGCCGCGCCAAGCGCGGCGACAAGAAGGGCGCCACCGAGATCGCCATTCGCCTCGGCACGCTCGACCCCGAGGATTTTGAGGCGCGCATGCGCGCCGCGAAGCTGGCACAGGACTCCGGCGACACGACGACGGCGCTCCGCGAGTACAAGGACGTTGCCGGCAGGCTCGAAAAGAAGGAGCGCTACGCCGACGCGCTCATTCCGCTGAAGGCGGCGTATGAGCTCGATAAGTCGGACGATAAGCTCCGCAGCCGGCTGTTCACCGCCTACCTCGGCGACGACCCGATGGCCGCGCGGCCGCTTGCGAAGTCCGCCGATGAGCTGAAAGAGGTGGCCGACGCCCTGACCAAGGCCGGCAAGGGTGACGAGGCGCTGGAGGTTCTCGCCCAGCTCGCAGACGCCGATCCGACCAACATCGAAATCAAGGCCCAACTCGCCCTCGCCTATGTCTCGCGTGGCGACCTGGGCAAAGCCAAGAGCTTCCTGTCACCTGAGACAGCCGGGGCGAATCCGGCGTTGTGGATGACGATCGCCGAGATCGAGCTGCGCGGCAACCGCCTGGCCGAAGGCAAGACCGCCGTTATGCAGGCCATGCGGCTCGACAGTAACCAAGCCCAGGCTGCCGTCGTGCTGGGCTGCAAGTTAGCCGAAGTCAACGCCGACGCCGGCTATCAGCCGATCGAGGCGGTGGCCGACGCCGCGCTGGCCACCAACGATTTCGCGGCCGCGGCGGTGGCGCTCCATGAGTTCACCACCCGAGTGCCCTCGCACCTCATCGCGCTGATGCGGCTGGTCGAGATCTGTGTGGATGGCGGGCTCGAATCGACGATGTACGAGGCGCAGGCGCAGTTGGCGGAAGCGTATCTCGCGTCGGGCCGCGCGCTCGAGGCCCGGATCATCAGCGAAGACCTCGTCGCGCGCGAGCCGTGGAATAAGGCCAACCTCGATCGCTTCCGACGCGCCTTGGTGATGCTCGGCGAGGGGGATCCGGACGCGATCATCGCCGATCGGCTCAGCGGCGAAAGTCCGTTCCTGGCCACCGAGAAGATGGATCTCAACGAAGGCTTCGACACGGCGACGCCCGCCAAGGCTGAGGATGCCAAAGAGAAGGAAAGCACGCTCTCGTCGCCGGAGCCGCCCGCCAGGCCGTTGCCGCTCGTGCCGCCGCCGCCGCGCTCGCTCGACCAGGTGTTCCGCGGCATCCGCGACGATTCGAATCGCCAATCCTCCGAAGAGGCCGCCGCGGAAGCCTACCGGCTGGCCCTCACGTATCACGAGATGGACATGACCGACGATGCCATCAAGGCGCTGGAAACCGCGACGCGCTCGCCGCGGCAGCGGTTTGATGCCGCCTCGATGCTCGGCCGCCTCTACCTCGAACGCAAGGATACCGAGCACGCGATCGAGTGGCTCGAGCGCGCCGCCGAGGCACCGGCGCCGACCCCGGATGCCGGCCGCGCGTTGCTCTACGACCTGGCCAAGGTACTGGAATCGGTGGGAGAGCATTCCCGCGCGCTTGCGGTCTTCGTGGAGCTCGAAGCGGAATCGGGTGGCTACCGCGACGTGGCCGGCCAAATCGAGCGCCTGTCCAAAGTCCAGGCTCGAGGCTGATCCCTGTTCAGGCGGCTCCTCCTCGTCGCCCTGCTGCTCGAAACAGGCCTGCTGCTGGTGCTGATCCCGTGGTCGGCGTTCTGGGAGCGAAACTACTTCGTGGAGTGGTCGGCCGCGTTGAAGGCCCTGTTGACGAGCAACTACACGCGTGGCGCGATTTCCGGTCTTGGTCTCGTGAACGTGTGGGCCGCCCTGGCGGAGCTGGCCGACATGCTCGGCCCGCGCAAATCCCACGATCCGCAATCTTCAATCAATCAGCAATCTGACATCAGCAATCAGCCATGATTTTATGCCTCGTGACCGATCGCCGCCGACTGGGCGCCGCGATCGGAGCGCGGCCCGACGAATACATCGACGCGCTGGAAGCACAGGTGGTGGCCGCGGCCCGCGCCGGCATCGACCTCGTGCAAATTCGTGAACCCGACCTGGGAGCGGCGAGGCTGACGGGGCTGGTTCGGTCGATCACCATTAAGTGCCGCGAGACGGCGGCGAAAATTCTGGTGAACGACCGCTTCGACGTCGCCCTGGCGGCCAACGCCGCCGGAGTGCACCTGAAAGAATCGTCCTTTTCACCAGACCACGTGCGCCGCCTGGCGCCGCAGGGATTCATCATCGGTTGCTCGGTGCACACACCACTTACTGCGGCTGCACGGCGATCTGCGGATTTCCTCATCGCCGGCACGGTGATGCCTACAGTCTCGAAACAGCCGGCCGATTATCTTGAATGGAAGGGGTTGGAGACAGTGATCGATGCGGCGCACGGCACCCCCGTGCTCGGGATCGGCGGGCTGGACCTGCTATCGATTCCGATGCTGGTGGCAAGCGGCGCGGCCGGGTTGGCGGCAGTGGGCGCCTTCATCCCGACAGTAGGGCAAGGACCCGTCGAGTTCGTGCAGAAACGAGTCATCGACATGCGTTTTGCCTTTGACTCAGCGCGGCGAGATCCCTAAGATTAGCTCCTGCCCCCTTGAAAGATAGGCAGTTCTGGCAAACAACCAACGTCCGACCGTCGACGTGGTGGCTCGGCATCGCACGCCGGATCCCGCTTCCCGTCTGCGCCAGGCCCGCGAAGAAAAAGGCCTGTCGTACCGGCAACTTGCCGAGGCGACGAAGCTGTCGGTGCGCGTAATCGAGCAACTCGAAAACGATCGCATCGCAGAACTGCCGGAAGGGATCTACCGCCGATCGATCGTGCGCGCCGTCGCGCGCGAGATCGGACTCAACCCCGATCACCTGCTCGCGGATTTCACCGCACTCCATCCCGACCATCTCGCGACGCCGAAGGCGGCCGCGGTCGTCGCCCCGAAGCCGACATCATCGTTTCAAAAGGCGCTTGCGTTTGTCAGCGCCGCGTTGCCGATGGCCGCGGGCTTTTTGTATTTCGCGATGCCCGAGCCACGCGCGCCGGTGATGGTGCTGCCGCCCTCGACGCTGGAGCAGCGCGCTGAACCGCTGCGCGCGGAGATTCTGCCGGTGGCGGGTTTGATCGAAACACCGCTGGCCGTGCCGCGTCCCGTGGTCGTCACGTTGACGATCTCCTCGCGCTGCCGGTTGCGCGTCGTCGCCGACGGCACCGAGATTCTCGGACGCATCATGGAGCCCGGTGAAACCGTGCCGATCGAGCTGGGCGACGAACTGTGGCTGCTCGGCGACAACGCCTCGGCCGTGCAATTCAGTATCAACGGCCAGTCCGGGCGCCTGCTCGGCGCGCCTGGCGACGTGCTCTCGGCACGCATCGGCCGCGACGATTACCAGGATTTCTTGGTCCAATACTAGAAAGGCAACAGGCACGAGGCAGAAGGCAGATGAATCTGCTTCTTGCCTTCAGCCTTTTGCCTTGACAGCACCAGTGCCCTTAACCCACTACTGATGTATGGCAGAAGCCGGACTCAGAACGCCCATGCTGGATTTTTTCCGGCGCGGCGAAGTTGCGCGTGACGTCAAGCTGCTCGCCGCGCAGGGCGCCATCGCGCCGCGTCCGATGGAGCAGCTGGGCATCCTGATGGTGCTGACCGGCGACGCCGACAGCGAGATCCGGCAAACCGCGGAGCAAACGCTGTCGATCCTGCCTTCGGATCTCATTGCCGGCTACATTGCGCGGTCGGACGCCCCGACGGAGATTCGCGAATTTTTCATCAGGCGCGGCATCGCGCCGGCGGCCGTACCGGCACCTGATACCGACGACGCGCTGATCGATACCAGTGATCTCGCTCAGGAGCTCCAGGGCTCCACGGAGGAAGAGAAGACGCAGACCTTCCAGCAGCGGCTCAGTTCGATGACGGTGCCCGAAAAAGTGAAGTGCGCCACCAAGGGCACGCGCGAGATGCGCTCCATCCTGATTCGTGATCCGAACCGGATGGTGGCCTCGGCAGTGTTGAGCTGTCCGAAGGTCAACGACGCCGAGGTCGAGGCGTTCGCGAAGATGGGAAATGTTTCCGAGGAAATTCTCCGGACCATTGCGCAGTCGCGCGCCTGGACCAAAAGCTACACGGTCGTACTGGCGCTGGTGAAGAACTCCAAGACGCCAGTGGCGATTACGATGAACCTGCTACAGCGGCTTAACGAGTCCGACGTGAAGAAGCTGGCGACCGACCGGAACGTCCCCGAGGCGCTCCGTTTGGCGGCGCGGAAGCGGAATGTGAAGAACCAGTCGGGCGGGAAGCCCAGCTCGGACTAGGCGACACCCCACCGCGATTTGCCTGGGACCACTCCGACCGCATCTGGGACAGGCCATCCATATACACCGCAGCGCGCTCGCGCTCTTCCTCGCTGGACAACGATTTCAAGAGATCGATGGCGCGCTCAATGTCTTTCTGAATCGTCGCCTTGGTGGCCCCGTAGTAGAGGCGCTTGATCTCCGCGATCGCGTCCATAAGGGTCCTGGGTCTTGGGTCCTGGGACTTGGGCCGTAATTCTATCGATTCCTTCGTAAGCTGGCGCGGAACTGTTTCAGCGGCCGCGTATTGATCACGTCATCCTTCGTGAGCCAGGCCCGGCGCGCCGTCAGGATACCCCAGCGCGTGTAGCCGAGGGCGTCGATTTCGTGGGCGTCGGAGTTGACGGCGAGCTTGGCGCCGCGATCCCGGGCGAGGCGCGCGTGGCTGTCGCACAAATCCAGCCGATGCGGCTGCGAGTTGATCTCGAGCGCGACGCCGTTGGCGACGGCGGCGTCAATCACTTTCTCGAGCTTGAACTTGGCGCCTTCACGGCGCAAGAGCATCCGGGCCGTGGGGTGGCCGAGAATGTCCACCGCCGGATGCTCGATGGCGCGAATCAATCGCCGCGTCGTCTCATCCTCTTCCTGTTGCAACTGCGAGTGCAGCGACGCAATCACGATGTCCAGCGAGGCCAGGCAGTTGTCGGTCAAGTCGAGCCGGCCATCGGAGAGGATGTCAACCTCGGCGCCGGCCAGCACGGTAAAACCCTTCAGGCTTCTCGAGTAATTGCGGACCCGCTCCGCGTTGGCCATGGTGCGCGTCTCGTCGAGACCGTTGGCCATGGCCAGCGACTGGGTGTGGTCGGTGATGGCGATGAACTCGAGCCCGCGCGCCCTGGCGGCAGCGACCATGGTCTCCAGGGATTCGCGGCCGTCGGACTCGGTGGTGTGCATGTGCACGTCACCCCTGAGGTCCGACGCCTCGATCAGGCGGGGCAGCCGGTGCTCCAGCGCCGCGTCGATCTCGCCGCGGTTTTCGCGCAGTTCGGGCGGCACATAGGCCATGCCGAGGGCGTCGTAGATCTCGTCCTCGCTGGCGCCGGCGATCGCGCGCTCATCGGGATCGAAGAGGCCGTACTCGTTCAGCTTCCAGCCGCGCTCGAGGGCCTTGTCGCGCAACACGATGTTGTGCGCCTTCGATCCCGTGAAGTACTGCATGGCGGCGCCGCGCTGATCGGGCGTGACGATCCGCAGATCGGCCTGGAACCCGCCGCGCATCAGCACGCTGGCCTTGCCGCCGCCGTGCCCGAGCACGCGCTCGACACCGGGATACTGCACGAACGCATTGGTGAGCGACGCGTCCGCGCCCGACGCCAGGATGTCGAGGTCGCCGCTGGTTTCCTGTCCGCGCCGAACGCTGCCGACGGTGATGATGTCCGCCGACGGCGCCAGCGCCGTCAGGTAAGCGACGATGGCCTCGGCGGCTTCGGTGGCGCGCGCGAGCAGATGCCGCCCGGCATGGCGCTGGCGCTCTTCAATCGCCTGGAGAATGAGCTGCTCCTTCTTCGAGCCCATGCCTTTCAGCGATCGAATGCGTCCGGCCTTAGCCGCCTCGGCGAGATCCGCCAGGCTCTTGATTCGCAATTCGCGATAGAGCACCGCGACGGTTTTCGGGCCCACGCCCTGGAGCCTGAGGACTTCGAGCAACGTCTCCGGGAATTCGGTCAGCAGCTCCTGGCGGATGGCGCAATCGCCGGTGAGGGCGATTTCGCGGATGCGGCCGGCGAGGTCCTTGCCGATCCCGTTCCACGCGCGCAGGCCGGCCTCGTCCAGGCCCGCCACCTGCTCGGCGGCGTGGCCCACGATGTCGGCGGCGTTGCGGTACGCGCGGATCTTGAACGGGTTGTCGCCCTTGAGCTCGAGCAGGTCCGCAATCTCCGACAGCGTGCGCGCCACCGCGCGGTTGTCGAGCGGCGAGGGCTGGGTGGTGCTCATTCGGTGGTGAGGTCGAGGCCCGTCGTTTCGATGCGGACGTCGAGCAGCCCCGCGCCGCCGTCGGCCAGCGCTTCACGCACCGCCGGCACATCGTCAGGCGGCACGAGGCAGAACATGCAGCCGCCGCCGCCGGCGCCGCACACCTTCGCGGCCTTGGCGCCTGCCGCCATGGCGCGCGCGATCAGCGCCTCGATCGCCGGAGTCGTCACGCCGGGCGCCAGCCGCTTTCGGTTCTCCCATTCGGTGGCCAGGCACGCGGCCGTGGCGTCCCAGTCGCCGCGGGTGAGCGCCTCGCGCATCTGGGCCGCGGTATCGCGGATGCGCTCGAAGCAATCGAAGATGTGCGCATCGCCGTCGATATGGCGCTTGGTAATCTCCCAGTTGTTGGTGCCGGAATTGCGCGGCTCGCCCGTGTAACAGAGCACCACGCGTCGCTCGAGCTCGCGGGGACTCACGTCCAGCGCGACGCGAACGGGCTTGCCGGCGTGCAGCTCGATGGCCGCGATGCCCCCATACATGGCCGGCCGGTAATCCTGGAGGCCCGTCGGCACCTTGATTACCTGCGCCTCCACGTCCTTCGCGATCTCGAGCAGGTCTTCGGGCTCGAGCGCGGCGCGAGTGTGCTTGGCCAGCGCGCCGCAGATGGCCACGTTCATCGCCGAGGATCCGGCAATGCCGGCACCCGCCGGCGATTCGCCGCGCGTGGTCAGACGGATGCCGCGTGCGCCGAACCGATGGGCCAGTTTGGCCAGCAGCGGGAGCGTGTCGTCGCCCGGCAGCTGATCGAAGGAGAGGTTGACCTGTTTATCGATGTCTTCCGACACCAGCTCGATGCGCTCGTCGGGCCGGGGCTCGATCCAGGCGCGTGCCCGCAGGCTGATCGCGGCATTGAGCGTCTGGGCGCCGTGGTGAAAGAGATACAACGGCCAGATGTCGAGGGTGCCACCGGCCAGATCGATTCTTGTAGGCGCGGACGCCGTGATACGCACGACGCAATTATAATTCTCGAAGCACGATGCCACTGGCGACGCGACGCGACATTGGACAGTTTCTGATCGGCAGCATGCCCGGCACGACCATTCCCGCGGAGCTGCGATCGCTCGCCGGGGAATTCGATCTCGGCGGTGTGATCCTGTTCAGCCGTAACATCGAAGCACCCGAACAGGTGGCGGAGCTGTCGGCGGAGAGCGAGGCGCTTGGGCGCGCGATGCCCGCGTGGGTCAGCGTCGATCAGGAAGGCGGCCGCGTCGCGCGTCTCAAGGAGCCTTTTACCAAGTGGCCGCCGATGGCCACGCTCGGGCGCGCCGGCGGGGAGTCGGAGCTGCTCGCGGGGCGGTTCGCCAGGGCGCTCGCCGAGGAATTGCTGGCCGTCGGCATCACCCTGGATTACGCGCCGGTTCTGGATATCCACACCAACCCGAAGAACCCGGTGATCGGCGATCGCGCGCTCGCGGAACGCGCGGAAGACGTCGCCAGGCTCGGGCGCGTGATCATTCGCGGCTTGCAGGGCGCCGGCCTGGCCGCGTGCGGAAAACACTTCCCCGGCCACGGCGACACCAGCACCGACTCGCATGTCGAGCTGCCCGTGGTCGAGCACGAGGTCGCGCGCCTGCGCGCGATTGAGTTCGAACCATTTCGCGCCGCCGTGGCGGAGCAGGTGGCGTTCATCATGACCGCCCACGTGCTCGTGCCGGCGCTGGATGAGAATCGGCCCGCCACGCTGTCGCCGCACGTGGTGCAAGCCGTGCTGCGCGAGGAATTGAAATACGAGGGCGTCATCTTGAGCGACGACCTGGAGATGAAAGCGGTGAGCGCGCAGTCCGCGGTCCCGGACGCCGCGGTTGACGCGATTCGCGCGGGTTGCGATGCCGTGCTCGTCTGCCAGGGCGACGTCGATCTGCAGGCCCGCACCTTGGAAGCGCTCGTCAAGGCGATCGAGTCCGGAAAAATTCCGGCCAAGCGGTGTGACGATGCGTTCCTACGGTTGAAACGGGTGAAGCAGCGGTTTCTGACCGGCGAGCGGCTGGGGCCGACGGCCCGAATCCGCGCCCTGCGCGGCGTGCTTGGCCGCGAAGAGCATCAATTGGTGGCGGCCCAGATGGCGGCCTATTTGTGACAACCCTGAGCGGAGTCGAAGGGTGATTCGCCTGCGGCGGTTGACGCCTGGCGATCGCGTGGCCTTGGTGGCGCCGGCCAGCTCGTTTCCTCCGGAGGAGGTTGAGGCCGGGGTCGCCGAGCTCGCGCGACTGGGCCTGGAGGCGGTTTACGATCCTTCCATCTTCGACAGAGAGAGATTCGTTGCCGGCTCCGTCCAGACGCGCGTCGACGCGATTCACCAGGCGTGGGCCGACCCCGGAATCGCGGCGCTCATCGCCATGCGCGGCGGCTACGGCAGTGCGCAGCTGTTACCCTTGCTCGACACACCATTGCTGCGGTCGTCCCGTAAGCCGCTGATTGGTTACAGCGACATCACGGCGTTACTCTGGCTGTATCTGAAGAATGGCCTGACCGCGATTCACGGCCCCATGATCGATCGGCGCCTGTCGAAAGGGCCGAACGCGTACCACGAGGAGTCATTCCGGCGCGTGGTGATGACCGCCGATCCGGCGGGTGATTTGCGGCCCGATCGGCTTGACACCTTGCATCCCGGCGCCGCGACCGGCGTGCTCGCCGGCGGGACCCTCACGCAGCTGATGGCGTCGATGGGCACGCCGTGGGAATTCGACCCGCCGCACGGCGCGGTCCTGTTCCTGGAAGACATCGGCGAGCGCCCGTATCGCATTCACCGGTTGTTGACCCAGGCGGCACAGGCCGGACTCTTCGTCAACGCCTCGGCCATTGTCTTCGGCGAGTTTCCGGGGTGTGATGAACCCGGTGGTGACCCGGCCATCCGCGACGTGCTCCGGGATTTCACCGCGGAGTTCCGCGGGCCGGTGCTGTTCAACTTTCCATCGGGTCACACCAGCGGGCCGACGTGGACGTTGCCCTTCGGCGTGAAGGCCGAAGTGACGGCCGGCCCGTCGCCGGTGGTTCGGATCCTCGAGGCCGCGGTCGAGTAGTGGCGCGCATTCATCTGATCGGCATCGCCGGCACGGCCATGGCCACACTCGCGGCGATGTTGAAGCATCGCGGCCACGACGTGAGCGGATCGGACGAGCATCTCTATCCACCGATGAGCGATTTCCTTGCGGCCGAGCGCATCCCGGTGCTCGAAGGCTACCAAGCCGAGCACGTGCAGGGCGCGATCGATCTCGTGGTGGTCGGCAATGCGATCTCACGCGGCAACGCCGAGCTCGAGGCGGTGCTCGATACGGGCCTCCGCTACGCCTCGCTGCCGGAGACCATTCGCGACCAGTGGCTGTGGGACGCGCACTCGATCGTGATTGCCGGAACGCATGGCAAGACCACGACGACCGCGATCACCGGATGGCTGCTGACGGCGGCCGGCGCGGATCCGACGGTGTTGATTGGCGGCATCGCGCGCAACTTCGGCGCTGACGGCGCGAGTTATCGAATCGGCAAGGGAAAGGCCTTCGTCATCGAAGGCGACGAGTACGACAGCGCCTACTTCGACAAGACCGCGAAGTTCCTGAAGTACCTGCCGGACATCGCCGTGATCAACAACATCGAGTTCGATCACGCCGACATCTATGCCGATCTCGACGAGGTGCGGCTCGCGTTCAGGCGGCTGGTCAATCTCGTGCCACGCCGTGGTCTTGTGCTGCTGGGATCGGATAGTCCTGACGCGGCGGCGCTGGCGGAGCATGCGCGGAGCCGCGTGCAGACGTTCGGCCTGAACGAAGGTGCCGGCTGGCGCGCCACCAATCTACGCGCGCTGGGCGGCACGCGTTTCCATGTCGCTCGAGGCGGACAGGATCTCGGCGAGTTCACGATGGCGCTGCTCGGCGAGCACAACGTGCGAAACGCCCTGGCCGCCATTGCCGTCGGTGCCGATCTGGGTCTCGATCTCGAGCAGCTGCGCCAGGGGCTCGCGGAATTCACGGGCGTGAAGCGACGGCTCGAGGTGGTTGGGGTTCGAAAGGGCGTCACCGTCTACGACGACTTCGCGCACCATCCCACGGCCGTCGATGAGACCCTGCGCGCGATCCGTCACGCCGCGCCGGGCCGGCGCGTCTGGGCGATCTTCGAGCCCCGCTCCGCTTCATCGTGCCGCCGCGTGTTCCAGGACGACTTTGCCCGCGCGTTTGCGGGCGCCGACGAAGTGGTGCTGGCTCCGGTGTTCCGATCGAGCCTGCCGCCCGAGGAACGTCTCTCGGAGAGCCGGCTCGTCGACGATCTCGCGCGCCGCAACGTGCGCGCGCGCCACCTGCCGACCGTCGACGCCATTGTCGAGGCCGTGGCCGGCGACGCTCGCGACGGCGATGTGATCGTCGTCATGTCGAACGGCGGCTTCGGCGGCATCCACAAGAAGTTGCTGGATGCGCTGGCGGGCGGGACGTCCGCCTCTGCTGAAGCGACGGCGGACACGATAGTCCCGCCCCTGCGTACAAAAGCGTGACAATCAGACACTGCGGTGATTCGATGCTGCTCGTCGAGCTCGAGCCGGCGATCGATCCGGTGGTCAACGAACGCGCGATCCTGCTGGCGTCGAGAATCCGGGCACGGGCGGCGCGCGGCGTGCGTGATGTCGCGCCCGGCTATTGCACGCTCGGCGTGCACTTCGATCCGATCCAGACCGACCTCGCCGCTCTCGAGCGCGCCATCGAGGGTGCGTTCGCCGCGATCGAGACCGTCGAGTCGATCGGCGAACGGCCAATCATCGAGATACCCGTGCAGTACGGCGGAGCCGGCGGCCCGGACCTGAAGGCGGTGGCCGAACACGCGGGATGTTCCGAACCGGAAGTGATCGAGCGGCACGCCCACCGCACGTATCGCGTGTACATGCTTGGGTTTGTACCCGGCTTTGCGTACATGGGCCGTGTCGACCCGGTGATTGCGGCACCGCGGCATCGCGTGCCGCGCGAGCGCGTGCCGGCGGGATCGGTCGGCATCGCCGGTGGGCAGACGGGCGTCTATCCGGTGGACAGCCCGGGCGGCTGGCAGTTGATCGGTCACACGCCAACCGTGATGTTTGATGCCGATCGCGCGACGCCCAGCCTGCTGTCGCCGGGCGATCTCGTGCGCTTCGTGGCGTTGCCGCGCTCATGAGTGCCGCCGCCCTTGTCGTCGTGAAGCCCGGGCTGTTGACCACGGTGCAGGACCTTGGCCGGTTCGGTCACCAGGCGTCGGGTGTTCCGGTGGCGGGGCCGATGGATTCCTTCTCGCACCGGCTGGCGAATCAGCTGGTGGGGAATGAACCCGGCGCGGCCGCGCTGGAGATTACGTTGATCGGCCCGGAGCTGATCGTCGAGGCCGACACCACGATAGCCATCGCCGGCGCGCAGTTCGACGTGGCGTGCGACGATCGCTCGGTGCCAACGGGTGCATCGTTCGGCGTCCGGGGGGGTTCGCGACTGAAATTCGGCCGCATCCACCACGGCGCCAGGGCATACCTGGCAGTGGCCGGTGGGGTGCAGACGCCGCCGGTGCTCGGCAGCCGCGCCACACATCTGGTCAGCCGGATGGGCGGGCTGGCCGGCCGCGCCCTGCTGGCCGGCGATCGCATTCCGATTGCAACCGGTGCCGTGCCCCGGCCGCACCGGAAGTCCGAAGGCCTCACGCTGCCGCCAAAAGGACGCGCGCTGTTGCGGGTGTTACTGGGACCACAGGATCACTGGTTTGCGCCAGACGCCCTGAAGCTGATGGTCAGCGTGAGTTTTCGGATCTCGCCGCGCTCGAACCGGATGGGGTATCGCCTCGAAGGTCCGCCGCTGCCGCGCGTGAAGGACGGTGAATTGATTTCCGAACCTGTGGGTATCGGCGCGATCCAGGTGCCGGCTGCCGGCGAACCGATTCTGCTGATGGCCGATCGGCAGACGGCCGGCGGCTATCCGAAGATCGGCCACGTGATTTCGGCGGACTTGCCGCTGGCTGGCCAGCTCGCGCCCGGGGACTTCATCGAGTTCGTGCTCTGTTCGCACCAGGAAGCCGTGGCGGCGCTGATCGCACGCGAACGGCAGTTATTGCGCTACGCCGACCTGATGGACCCGTCGTGAGCGACGTGGCCGCGACGCTCGAGCAGAGGTTCGGCGCGGAGCGGGTGCGCCGGAACGTGCCGCTCGCGCCCATGACCACCTTCAAGGTCGGCGGCCCGGCCGACGTGTTTCTCGAGACGCACACCGAGGCGGAGCTCATCGCGGCGGTGACGATCGCGCACGCCGGCGGCGTGAAGGTCACGTTGCTTGGCGGCGGGTCGAACGTGCTGGTGGCCGACAGCGGGATTGGTGGCCTGGTGATCCGGCCGAAGGGTGGGAGCGTGTCGATCATCGGTTCGCCTGAGTCTGCGCCATCTGTGCCTGCGGTGGCCCTCGTGCGCGCCGATGCGGCGATCACGATCAACGGCCTCGTGCGCTGGACCATCAATCGCGGGTATGCCGGCCTCGAGGCGTGGGCGGGAACGCCCGGCACTGTCGGCGGCGCGATTTATGGCAACGCGCACTGGAAGGGCACGAATATCGGCGACCTGGTCGAGAGTGTGCGGCTGGTGCGGCGAGACGGTGCGTTGCTGCAGGCGCCCGCCGATCGGATGGAATTCGACTACGACGACAGCCGGCTGAAGCGCACCGGTGAAATCGCGCTGTGGGCGGCGTTCCGGGTGACGCCCGGCGGCGATCCGGCGGCGCTTCGCGCCGTGGCGCGCCAGTCGCTCGCGTTTCGCAAGCGCACGCAGCCGCTCGAATCGGCGAGTGCGGGGTGCATTTTCATGAATCCGGATCCCTCGCGCGACCGGGTGCCCGACGGCCTGCCGCCGTCGGCGGGCGCGCTGGTCGATCGCGCCGGGCTCAAGGGCGTGGAGAGTCACGGCGCGCGCGTCTCGCCCACACACGCGAACTTCATCATCAACGACGGCACAGCTTCAGCGGCGGCGATCCGCGAGTTGATCGAGCGGTGCCGGACCGCCGTCAAAGATCAATTCGGTGTGACGCTGCGAGATGAGATCATCTACCTGGGTGACTTTTGAAGTTAGAAGTTAGAAGTCAAAAATCAAAAGTTAAAAGTTGAAAACTAAAACACATGTCGACATTGGTGATTGAGGGCGGGCGGCGGCTCGAAGGCCGCGTGGATGTCGAGGGCAACAAGAACGCGGCGTTACCGCTGATTGCGGCGTGCTTGCTGACCGACCAATGGTGCTCGTTGCACAACATGCCCCGCATCGCCGACGTCGAGGTGATGGCGCGGTTGCTGCTCGACCTCGGCGCCGACGTCGAAGGCATCGGCAGCACGACGCTGCGCATTCGCTGCGCGAACATGACCAAGGACGAGCCCGATAGCGCGCTGGTGGGCCGGCTGCGCGGCTCGGTGCTGTTGCTGGGGCCGCTGCTCGCGCGCCGCGGGCGCGCCATCGTGGCCCCGCCCGGTGGAGACTTCCCGGCGCGCCGGAGCATCAAGACCCATCTCGAAGCGCTCATGGCGATGGGAGCGGTGCAGCTGCCAGGCTCGGGTCATCGTCTCGAGACGCCGACCGGCCTGAAGCCGGCGTCGATCTATCTGGACGAGGCTTCGGTGACCGGCACCGAGACCGCCTTGCTGGCGGCAGCGGCCGCACCGGGCACCTCCGAGATTCGTCACGCCGCCTGCGAGCCTCACGTGGTGGAGCTGTGCGAGTTTCTGCGCGGCATGGGCGTCGGCGTCACCGGCGAAGGATCGCACACCATTCGCATCGAGGGACTGGCCAAGCCTCACGGCGCGGAAAAAACGCTCGACGGTGATTACGTCGAGGCCGGCAGTTGGGCCGTGGTCGGCGCCATTACCGGCGGGCACATCGAGGTCGGCGGCACGCGGCCGATCGACATGGAAGTGGTGGCCGCGGTGCTCACCAAGATGGGCGTGACATGCGTGCAGGACCACGATGTGTTCCGTGTCGAGGTGAAGAAGCTGGTTGGCGCCGGCCGGCTCACCACCGGTCTCTGGCCCGGGTTTCCGAGCGACCTCGTGAGCCTGGTCACCGTGCTGGCCACGCAGGCCGAAGGCGCCACGCTCGTGCACGACTGGATGTATGAGCTGCGCCTGTTTGCGCTCGAGCAGATGAGCGGCATGGGCGCGGACCTGTTCCTCTGCGATCCGCACCGCATCATCGTGACCGGCCCGCGGCGGTTGCGCGGGAAATCCCTCGACAGCCGCGACATCCGATCGGGCATGGCGTTGATCGCCGCGGCGTTGATTGCCGATGGGCAGAGCCGCGTCGAGCCGCTCGAAACGGTCGAGCGCGGTTACAGCCGCGTGGTCGAGCGCTTGCAGAAGTTAGGCGGGTCGGTCTCGAAGATTTAACGCCCTCAAGCCCTCACTATCCCTTCGGCGGTTTCACGGGCTTGGGCGGCTGCACCGGCGTGGCCGTTCCCGGCGGCAGCGGGAACACCGGTGCCAGGCCCGGCACCCCTGGCGCGTCTTCGTTGTTGCCGGGCGGCTTTGGCAGCGGAATCGGGAGAGGGGGAAGAACGTCCATGCCCCCGGTGGTGCCGGCGTCACGCGGCACGCGGAACGGCCGCAGATCTTCCGCGGTCAAGTTCAACACCCGCACAATCCGCGGCGTCAGCGTGAGGATGATGTCGGTTTCCGTGGTTTCCGTCCGGTTGTAGCCAAAGAGCCGGCCCAGCACGGGGATGTCGCCAAGATAGGGAATGGTCGCGAACGACTTCCGTTCCTCGTCGCGAATCAGGCCGGCGAGCATGTTGGTCTCGCCGTCTTTCAACCGAATCACGGTGCTGATCGAGCGGCTGCCAAACGTGGGCAGGCCGCCGAACCCCGTTCCCGAAATGCTGCTCAGCTCGATCTTCAACGCCAGCGACACTGCATCGTCGTGATGCATACGCGGCGTGATGTCGATGTTCACGCCGATCGGCTCGTAGTTGAATGACGTGATCGGCTGCGACTGCACGCCGCCGGCGGCGATCGGCGCGAAGGTCGTGACCGGGACCGGCACGCGCTCACCGAAGCGAGCCTGGGCCGGGATGCCTTCGGTGGTACGCAGCTGCGGGTTGGCAAGAATCCGCGTCGCGCCGTCGTTCTTGAGCAGCCGGTAATACAGCGAGGGCAAGTTGGTCAGCAGCACGTCGGCCTGTGTCAGGCTCGTGAGACTGCGCAGCGACAGGCCTGGCTTGTTCACGTCAGCCTGCCCGTTGATGCCGGTCGGAGTCCCCGAGGCCGTCGGCGACGCCAGCTGCAGCCCGAACTCGCTGAGGTGCGTGCGGTTCACCTCGAGCAGCTCGACGTCGATGATGACCTCCGGTCTCGCCTTGTCGAGTGCAGAGATGATCTTGCCGGCGGCGTTGACCCGCTCGGGGGTATCGCGGAGCGTGATGGCGTTGGTCGCGGTGATCGCCGCAATGCGCCGCGCGTCCACCACGATGCGCAGGATGTCGATGGTTTCTTTCAGATCGGCGTTGCTCAGGTAGAAGGTGCGATAGACCTCCTCCTCGTACTCGCGGCGCTTCGCGGCCGTGTCGGGCACGACAATGATCTCGCGATCGCCGGTGGAGCGCCAGAAATTGCGCGTCGATTTCGACAGCATGTCCAGCGCGTCGCCGAGGGTCTTGTTGCGCAGATCGATCGACACCGGCTGATCGCGGAACGTCGGATCGAACACCGCGCTGATGTTGGTGAACTTGCCGATCGCGGAGTAGACGTCGCGGGTGTTGGCGTCGCGGAAGACCACTGATTCGGGCAGCTTCGCGTCAGCGGGAAGGGCGGCGCCGGGCAGCGGCGCGCTGAGGCTCTGGGCGATCAGGGATTCCAGTCGCGTCTTGCCGTCTTCGCGAATCGCCACCTTGGCGCGCAGCTGCGAGCGCGTGTCCTGCAGCTCGCGGTCGATGTCGGCGTTTCCCGGATTCAGCTCGGCGGCCAACTGGTATTCAACCAGGGCTTCCTCGGTGTTGCCGGTGGCGGCGAGCCGTCGCGCCGTGGAGAAGTGGTCCTGCGACGCGCGCAGCCTGGCGCGTTCGAGCCCCAGGCGCGCTTCGCGGCTATCGGGATTGTCGGCGAGCAGCTTGCTGTATTCGGCGACGGCGACGTCGTAATTCTGCGCGGCTTCGGCGTTGCGCGCCACGCGGAGCGATCCTGAGCTCGCACATGAGACAAGCACTGCGGCCAATGTGGCGATCACCGCCGCCCGGAGGGCGGCGCAGCTAAATAGGGCGAGGTTATTTCGTTCGTGCACCTTGGGTCACCACATCCACGCCGCGCGGAATGCGAAACTCGAAGTCTTTATCGGACAAACCCCGATTTTCCTTCAGGTTACTGAAGGCGAACGAGGATCGGCCACCCTGTTTGTCCACCGCGGTGAGGAACTGGATCTGCAGCGTCTTCGGATCGAGGCCGATGCCGAGCGATTCGAACTCGGATGCCTTGTTCTTCGGGACCAGCTCGAGCGTCAGCAGCCCGGTTGCAGCTCCGGGCAGTGGCGTGAAGCTGGGGGTGTAGTCCCGCGCGAGGTCCGACTGGCCGGCGAGAAACATCGCCGGCACCTCACCGTCATCCGCGCTGGGCGCCGGGCTCACGATCACCTGCTTGTCTGCGACCAGATGGGTATAGAGTCGAACGCCGTCCGACACGAACTCCTTACGTTCCGGTTTCGTGTAGGTAAAACGAAGGCGTCCGGGACGCTTGATGGCCAGCGTGCCGCGCTCGCTGGTCTTGGTGCGCAGCACGCCGCCTTCATAGCTCTGGACGAAATCGCCCTGGAAATCCTTGATACCGTTGTAGCGCTGTTGCACCTTCGCGGCGAGCACGACCGGATCGCTTTGCGCGGTGACCGAGCCGGCGCCGGCGATGGCGACCGCTACCGCCGAGATAAGCAACGACCTCATGGATCCCATACTAGGTTTGACCGCTGAAAACGCGGAATGGTTTCTTTAGAGAATCCGCCGAAGCCTTGGCGGAGGCGGTCGATTCCGGCCAAATTTTGTTATTATCGTTGAGTTGTACACCCCAAGGGCGGCTAGCTCAGCTGGGAGAGCGCAGCGTTCGCAACGCTGAGGTCGGGAGTTCGATCCTCCTGCCGTCCACCATTCGACTCACCTGCGATTCGCCTACGGCGAACCGCAGGTTCGCTCATGGCGAACCGCAGGTTCGCTCATGGCGAGCCAGCTGTCCAGTCGAATGTCCTGAGCGAGCCATTGGCTGATCGATGGCAGCCAATGGCGAGTCGAAGGACGTCCTCCAGCGACAGACTCCATCATTTATAGTTGAGGCACCGTGCCAGCCATCAAACGTATTGGCGTGCTCACCGGCGGCGGTGACGCACCCGGCCTCAATGCCGTCATCCGCGCCGTCGTCAAGTCCGCGTCTAATGCCGGGATCGAGGTCATTGGCCTTGAAGACAGCTTCGACGGCCTCCTGGACCCGTCCCGTTCCAGGCCGCTGACGCCTCGAGACGTCACCGGCATCCTGCGGCTGGGCGGGACCATTCTCGGCACCACCAACCACGGGAACCCGTTCGAGTATCCGGTCGACACGCCCGAGGGCAAGGTTGATTACTCCGACCGCGTCGTTGAGACCTTTCACAAGATGGGCCTGCAGGCGCTGGTCGTGATCGGCGGCGACGGTTCGCTCAGCATCGCGCACCAGTTTCATTTGAAGGGCATCCCGGTGGTCGGCGTGCCCAAGACCATCGACAACGACATCGTCGGCACCACGAGCTGTTTCGGTTTCGACACCGCGGTGGCCTTCGCCGCCGACGCCATCGATCGCCTGCACACGACGGCGGAAGCGCACAAACGGATCATGGTCGTCGAAGTGATGGGGCGTTACGCCGGCTGGATCGCGCTGCATGCCGGCATTGCCGGCGGCGCGGACGTCATCCTGATGCCCGAAATCTCCTTCGACGTGGCGAAGGTGGCGGCAGCCATCAAGCGCCGCGAAGCGCTTGGCGCGAAGTTCAGCATTATCGTCGTCGCGGAAGGCGCGAAGAGCGTCGGCGGCAGCTTCACGGTACGCCAGCAGGCCCGCGCCGGGTATGTCGAGCGCCTCGGCGGCGTCGGCATTCTCGTGGCCGAACAGCTCGAAGAGTTGACCAACCGCGAGTCGCGGTGCGTGGTATTGGGACATCTGCAACGGGGCGGCGGTCCGACGGCGTTCGACCGAGTGCTGGCGACGCGCTTCGGCGGCGCGGCGGTGGAACTGATCCGCCGCAGGGTCTTTGGCAAGATGGTCGCGAACAATCCTCCCGACATCGTGCCGATTCCTCTGGCTGACGTCGTGGGACGGACCAAGACGGTGCCGCTCGATTCGGACTTACTGAGGACGGCTCGTGCGCTCGGCGTGTCACTGGGGGATTGAAGTCAGAAGTCAGACGTGAGAAGTCAGACGTGAGAAGAGAGAAGCTTCATACTTCTCTCATGCGACTTCTTACTTCTTCAGCAAGTCGAGGTATTTCAGCGCGCCGCCGGTGTTGAAGATCACGACGGTCTCGTGCCTGGCGATCGATCCGTTGGCGACGAGCTTGCGCACGGCGCTCAGCGACGCGGCGCCTTCGGGCGCGGCTGAGACGCCCTCGTCTCGCCCCAGCGCCAGCATGTCGTCCACCATCTCGGCGTCGCTGACGGACACGGCGGTGCCGCCGCTTTCGCGGATGGTCCTCAGGATCAGAAAATCGGCGATGGCGCGCGGCACGCGCAGGCCGTCGGCGATGGTGTGGGCGCCTTCCCACGTGCCGGCGGTGTCGGCGCCCCGATCGAACGCGCGCACGATCGGCGCGCAGCCGTCGGTTTGCACCGACACCATCTTCGGACGCTGCCCGGGGCTGAGCCAGCCGATGGTTTCGAGCTCCGCAAAGCCCTTCCACATGCCGACCATGCCGGTGCCGCCGCCCGTGGGATAGATGATCCAGTCCGGCAGTGTCCAGCCAAGTTGCTCGGCGAGCTCAAAGCCCATCGTCTTCTTGCCTTCGCATCGGCCGGGCTCACGGAACGTCGAGACCTCGTACCAGCCTTGCGGCTTGCCGGTGTCCGACGCGACCTTGCCGGCCTCGGTGATCAATCCTTCCACCAGCGTGACGTTGGCGCCGTACAAACGGCACTCGTCGATGAAGGGCTGCTTGGCGTCCTTGGGAATGAAGACCTCGCACTTGATGCCGGCAGCCGCGGCGTAGGCGGCGGCCGCGTTCCCCGCGTTTCCAGCGGTGGGCAGGAAGACCGTGGTGGCGCCGAGCGCTTTCGCGCGAGAAATCGCCGCGGAGAGCCCGCGCGCCTTGAACGAGTTGGTCGGGTTGAGCGACTCGTCCTTGATCATGAGGCGCTCGAGCCCGAGCGACGCGCCGAGCCGTGTCGCGTGAATCAGCGGCGTGAAGCCTTCGCCGAGCGTGACCGGCTCGTCGCTGGCCAGCAGCGGCATTAGCTCGCGATAGCGCCACATGGTGGGTGGGCGCCCGGCGAGCGTGTCTTTCTTCCACGCGCGCGCGGCCGCCAGGTCGTAGCGGGCCAGCATCGGGAGCTTGCAGGAGGGGCAAAGAAAATGGACCTCGCGCGGGTCGAAGGGACCCGCGCCGCACCCGCTGCTGCACTCTAAATGCGTGAAATAACTTCTGAGATCTGAGATCTGAGATCTCACTTCCCGAGAAGCTCCTGGTCCTTCTTCTGCTGCAGGTCGTCGATCATCTTGATGTGCGCATCGGTCACCTTCTGCACTTCGTCGAGCGCCCGCTTCTCATCATCCTCTGAGATCTTGTGCTCCTTGAGCATTTTCTTCAGCTTGTAGTTGGCCTCGCGGCGGACGACGCGGACGTGGTTGCGGCCTTCCTCGGCCTGCTTGTGGACGTGCCGCGAGAGCTCCTTGCGGCGCTCCTCGGTGAGTGACGGGATCGGAATGCGCAGCACCTTGCCGTCGCTGGACGGGTTGAGGCCGAGGTCCGACAGTCGCACGGCACGGTCGATCGCCGGTATCAGCGAGGGATCGAACGGCGCCGCGACAATCAGCGCCGGTTCAGGAATCGACAGGCTCGCCACCTGGTTGAGCGGCATCTTCGATCCGTACGCTTCCACCTGCACGCCCTGGAGCATGTCGGTGGAGGCGCGTCCGGTGCGCACGCCGGCGAGCTCTTTCCGGACAAACTCGATCTGCCCGTCCATGCGCTTCTTGATCTCGGCGAATAACCCCTTCAGGTCGCTGACATCCATCTCTCGAACCCTCGTGTGAACTTCCGCCTGGAACCTTCGCGTCGAACCTTCCGTCGTGAACCTACGCTGTCACCATCGTGCCGACCGTTTCCCCCATGACCACCCTCCGGATGTTGCCCGGCGTCTTGAGGTTGAAGACGAGAATCGGCAGCTTGTTATCCATGCAGAGCGAGATCGCGGTGGCGTCCATCACTTGCAGGCGCTCCTGGAGGACCTGCAGGTAGGAGATCTTGTCGTACCGGGTCGCGTCCGGATGCTTCACGGGATCGGCGGTGTAGATGCCGTCCACCTTGGTGGCCTTGAGGATGATCTGCGCCTTCATCTCCATGGCGCGGAGCGCGGCGGCGGTGTCGGTGGTGAAGTAGGGATTGCCGGTTCCTGCGGCGAACACCACCACCCGGCCCTTCTCGAGGTGGCGCACCGCGCGGCGGCGAATGAAGGGCTCGGCCACGGCGCGCATCTCGATGGCCGTCAGCACGCGCGTCGGCACGCCGGCATGCTCGAGCGCGTCCTGCAGCGCCAGGGCGTTGATGACGGTGGCGAGCATGCCCATGTAGTCGCCGGTCGAGCGATCCATGCCGCGGGCACTGGCGGCCAGGCCCCGAAAAATGTTGCCGCCGCCAATCACGATCGCCGTCTGCACGCCGACCGATTGGATGTCGGCGATGTCCTGCGCGATGCGGGTGGCCACCGCCGGATCGATCCCATAGGGCTGGTCGCCCATCAGGGCTTCGCCCGACAGCTTCAAGAGAATGCGTTGGTAGTGGGGGCTCGGCGGGGAAGCGTCAGGCACAAACAGAGATTATATAAAACTCTGTCTGTGCCTGTGGTCCTTATCCTTCGGCAGTTTCACCGAGTTTGAATCGCACGAAACGGGTAATCGTGACGTTTTCGCCGGTCTTGGCCGTCGCCGCCGCGACCATCTGCTTGATCGTCACGTTGGGGTCGCGCACCGACGGTTGATCCATCAGGCACACCTGCGAGTAGTAGCTCTCCAGCTTGCCCTCGACGATCTTGTCGATCACGTTCGCCGGCTTGTTCTGGCCCGCGAACTGCGCCCGATAGATCTCTTTCTCTTTCTCGAGCGATTCCGCAGGCAGATCCTCGCGCTTCACCACCAGCGGGCTGGCCGCTGCAATGTGCATCGCGATCTCCTTGGCCAGCGTCTGGAACTCGGGCGTCCGCGCCACGAAGTCGGTCTCGCAGTTTACTTCCACCAGGACGCCGACCTTGCCGCCCAGGTGAATGTAGTGGCCGATCACGCCGTCTTTCGCCACGCGTCCCGCCCGTTTGGCGGCCTGGGCGAGGCCCTTCTTGCGGAGAATCTCGATGGCTTTCTCGATATCGCCGCCGGACTCGTCGAGCGCCGCCTTGCAATCCATCATCCCCGCGCCGGTTTTATCGCGGAGTTCCTTTACCTGTGCTGCTGTCACTGCCATTGCTTCATCTCCGAGGTCTTGGGTCCTGGGTCTTGGGTCTTGGAGAGTCCGCGTCTTTCAAGACCCAAGACCCAAGACCCAAGACCCCAAGACCCCAAGACCAGATGTTTGTACGAAATTCGCGCCGGCTGATTGCTAGAGCCGGCGCGAGAGGGGAGTGCCGAACGGGCGTTACACCGTTGGCGCTGGGGTCTCTGCCGGCCGCTGCGGCTTGCGGATGTCCGCCGGGCGCACGGTGCGGCGCGCTTCGTCGGCCGCTTTCTCTTCCGCGTCGGCGGACGCCTGTTCGGCGATCGCCGATTCGCGCTCGCCGCGGCCCGAGATCACCGCGTCGGCAATGCGCGAGACAAACAGCTTCACCGAACGCAGCGCGTCGTCGTTGCCGGGAATGACGTAGTCGACCTGGTCGGGATCGCAGTTGGTATCGACGATGCCGATCACCGGAATCTTCAGCTTGCGGGCCTCGTCGACCGCGATCTGTTCCTTGCGCGTGTCGATCACGAAGAGCGCATCCGGCAGCCGGCCCATGTGGCGGATGCCTTCGAGGTTCTTCACCAGCTTGCGCTTCTCTTTTTCAGCCTTGGCGATTTCCTTTTTCGGCATCGAGTCGTAGCGGCCGTCGGTGGCCATCGCCTCGAGGTCGCGCAGCCGCGCGATGCTGCGCTGAATGGTCGTGAAGTTGGTCAGCAACCCGCCCAGCCAGCGCTCGTTCACGTAGTACATCCCGCAGCGCGCCGCTTCGTCGGCGACCACGTCCTGCGCCTGGCGCTTGGTGCCCACGAAAAGGATCGTCTTGCCTTCGGTGGCGAGCTGGCGGACGAAATCCTCGGCTTCGCGGTAGTGCTTGACGGTCTTGGCGAGGTCGAGAATGTAGATGCCGCTTCTCTCCCCGAAGATGAACGGCTTCATCTTGGGGTTCCAGCGTTTGGTCTGGTGTCCGAAGTGCACGCCTGCTTCGAGCAGGTCCTTCATCGCGAGCGGGGTCAAATTGCCTCCATCCATTGGTCCTTATGGTTTTTCTGCGAATCAACTATGGGGGCCGTTCCGTAGGAACGGCCCGTAAACGTTGGCTGAGCCACGTGGCTCATACGAGCGAAATCGTTGATGCGCTCCACTAACGCTTACTGAACTGGAACCGCTTACGGGCGCCGGCCATCCCGTATTTCTTGCGCTCCTTCGCGCGAGCATCGCGCGTGAGCAGGCCGTCCTTTTTGAGGCGCGAGCGGAGTTCGATGTTGAACTCGCACAGGGCGCGGGCGATGCCGAGACGGATCGCGCCGGCCTGGCCGGACACGCCGCCACCGGTAACGGTGGCGAGCACATCGAACTGCTCCGCGGTTTCCGTGAGCAGAAGCGGGGTCTTCACCTGGATGCGAAGCGTTTCGATCGGGAAGTACTCGTTGAACTCGCGGTGGTTGACTTTGATGGCGCCGGTGCCCGGGCGCAAAAAAACGCGGGCGGTGGATTCCTTGCGGCGGCCGGTTGCGTAGTACTGCGTTGCTGCCAAGTTATGCGACCTCGAAGACGGATGGTGACTGCGCGGTATGCGGATGCTGGTCATTCGCATACACCTTCAACTTGCGGAACATCGCATCACCGAGTTTCGACTTCGGGAGCATGCCGCGGACGGCTTCTTCCATCAGGCGGGTGGGCTTGGCCGCGCGCACGACCTTGGCGCGATCCTCGCGCAGGCCGCCGGGGTAGCCGCTGTGACGCTGATAGACTTTCTGTTCTTCCTTGCGGCCGGTGAGCTTGACCTTGGCCACGTTGAGAATCACGACGTGATCGCCCGTGTCGAGGTAGGGCGTATAGATGGCCTTGTGCTTGCCCTGCAGCAGCTTGGCTGCATTGGTGGCGACGCGGCCCAGCACTTTGCCATTGGCATCAATCACGTGCCACTTGGCGGGCAGCGTTTTCACGGGCGGTACGTACGTAGGCATTCAGCGGTTCCTAATTCGGTCTTTCCCAGGTCCCCAGGGTCCTCCATTGGGAGGACGGCAAACCCAAATCATACACAGGTTTCGGCCATAGAACAAGGTGCCATGAGGCCATAGGTGCCTTAGGTGCCAATGGGTTAGTGCCGCCGACCCCCTGGTAAGTCGCAGGACTGTAGTGCTCCACGACACCCTCCGATAAGCCCACTTGGCAGGACATAAGACCCTGGCCACTTTTCTCGCAAGTGCAAGAATCGTCAGCGACTTGCAGATCTGTAAGTGGAAGGATGACTTGGCCGCTGGCCCGAATAGCCATTTCCGGCATTCACGGCCGATCTTGTTGGATCAGCAACGCCTTGAACCTCTGGTATTCGGTTTGCCCAGCTGGTTCGGGTCTGGAGACAACGTAACGTGCTGTTCCGCCGAACAAAAAGCCTCGTTGGCCTCGACATCGGGTCGAGCTCGGTCAAGGCCATTGAACTGAACCCCGCGGGCAAAGGGTTCCGCGTCTCGGCCATTGGCGTCGAGTCGGTCCCGCCCGACAGCATCGTCGACGGCGCCATCATCGATGGCGGCGCGGTGGCCGATGCGGTGCGCCGCCTGTTCGCCAACAAGCGCTTCAAGGCGAAGGATGTCGTCGCGTCGCTGTCGGGCAATTCCGTGATCGTCAAGAAGATCACGCTGCCCGCGATGACCGAGGGCGAGCTGTCGGAGTCGATCTACTGGGAGGCCGAGCAGTACATCCCGTTCGACATCCAGGACGTCAACCTCGATTACGAGATCCTCGACCCGGGCACCGAGGGCAGCATGGAAGTGCTGCTGGTTGCCGCGAAGAAGGACAAGATCGGCGACTACACCAACGTCATTGCGCAAGCCGGCAAGACGCCGGTGATCGTCGACGTGGACGTGTTCGCGCTGCAGAACGCCTTCGAGGCCAATTACGGGTTCGAGTCGAGCGCCGTCGTGGCGCTGCTCAATGCCGGCGCGAGCGCGATCAACATCAACATCCTGTCGGGATCGCAGTCGGTGTTCACCCGCGACGTGTCGATGGGCGGCAACGCGTTTACCGAGGCCGTCCAGAAGGAGCTGAATCTGCCCTACGAGAGCGCGGAGATGCTCAAGAAGGGCCAGGACGTCGACGGCGCCACCTATGAAGACGCGCGCGCGGTGCTGCGGGCGATGACCGACAACGTGCTGCTCGAAGTGGAGAAGACGTTCGACTTCTTCAAGGCGACCGCGTCCAACGATCGCATCGATCGCATCATGCTGTGCGGCGGCGCGTCGCGCGTCGAGGGGTTCGCCGAGTCGCTGCGCGAGCGGTTCTCGACCGAAGTGGAGCAGTTCGACCCGTTCCGCCAGGTGGCGCTCGACCCCAAGAAGGTCGGGATCGCCAACCCCGATGAGTATGCGCCGGTCGCCGCCGTGGCGATGGGCCTGGCGTTGCGGAAGGTGGGCGACCGATGATTCGCATCAACCTTCTCGCCACGGAACGCCGCGCCGCCAAGGCGGTCTCGCGCGGCATGGAGGCCGGCCAGAAGTTGATGGTCGTCGGCAGCCTCATCCTGGTGATGACGCTGGCGGCCCTCGGCTGGCGGTATTGGGCGCTGGGCCAGCAGGCCGCGCAGATCGAAGAAGACATTGTGGCGGCGCAGCGCGAAGAAGCGCGCCTCCAGGAAATCCTCAGACAGGTCGAGGAGTTCGAAGCGCGCAAGGTGATGCTCGAAGCGCGCCTGGCGCTGATCGACGAGCTGCGCAAGGGGCAGAACGCGCCGGTGCACATGATCGACCAGATGAGCCGCGCGCTGCCGGATATGACCTGGCTCACCAACGTCACCCAGGCGGGCTACACCCTGACCATCCAGGGCCGGTGCCTGACCCTGACCTCGCTGTCGGACTACATCGGCAACCTCGAGGGGTCGCGCTATTTCATCCGGCCGGTCGAAATCGTCGAGAGCGCGGTGGTGCCCGGCGACGGCAAGACGACGCCGGATCTGATCTCGTTCACGATTCGCGGCACGTTCCAGATGGCGGGGATCGACTCGGTGGCGCCGCCGGTGCAGACCACCACGAAGAAGGGAGTCAAGCGTGGCTAACCCTGTCGGTGCCGCTCTCAACAAGCTTCCATGGTACGGCCAAATCGGCGTGTTCGTGGTGGTCTCGCTGATCCTGGCCGGCGCCTTCTATTACTACTACGAGACCCCGGCGCAGACGGCGATGGCGGCGCGCAACACGGAGCTGGCCGCGGTGCGCTCGCGGATTGCGCTGGGACAGGCCAAGGCGCGCCAGCTGCCGGAGTTCCGCAAGCAGATCACCGAGCTCGAAGCGCGCCTCGAAGTCCTCAAGCCGATTCTGCCGAGCGAGCGCGATGCCGGCGATCTGCTCCGCCGGGTGCAGACGCTCGCAGTGCAGTCCAACCTGACCATCCTCGGCTTCAAGCCGCAGGCGATCTCGCTGGCCGAGATGCATGCCGAGTGGCCGATCAACCTGCAGCTCGAAGGCAGTTACCACAACTTCGGGATGTTCCTCGATCGCGTGAGCAAGTTCCCGCGCATCATCAACATCGGCGGCATCACCATGGCCACCAACCCGGTGCTGACCTCCGCGGCGAGCATGCGCATTGGCGTCACGGCGACCACGTTCGTGCTGATAGAGCCCCCGGCGACACCCCCGGCTACAGCGAAAGGCGCCGCACCTCCGGCGAAGAAATGATGAACACGCACGCTCGATACATTCCCCTCGTCGCCCTGATCGCCGCCGTCGCGGGGTCGCCCGTGGCCGGCGCGCAAGCGCCCGCCCCGGGTAAGCAGCCGCCGGCCCCGACCGCCGCGCCGCCGGCCAAACCCAAGGTCGACCTGCCGTCGCCGCCCGCGAATTTCGAATACCGCGTGGACGGCCGGCGCGATCCGTTCCTGAACCTGGTGAATCGCGGCGCCGACCCGCGCGGCACGGGCAACCAGCCGGTGAAGCGCGCCGAGGGCGTGCCCGGATTGATGACCAGCGAGATCACCGTGCGCGGCATCGTGCAGACGCGCGGCGTCTGGGTGGCGATGGTGGCCGGCATTGACGGCAAGGTGTACTCGGTCCGGGCCGGCGACAAACTGGCCGACGGCGTCGTGCGTGAGGTGACGGCGCAGGCGGTCGTGATTCTGCAAGAGGTCAACGACCCGCTGTCGCTTGAAAAGCAACGTGAGGTGCGCAAATTACTGCGCGGTGGAGAAGAGGTCAAGTGATGCACCCTGGCATTCCTCGACTGGTATTGGTGGCGCCCATGGTGGCGGCCCTGGCGGTCACGTTGACGGCCGGCGCGCCGGCCCACACGGCCGGCACCGAAACCCCAGCGCTTCGGTCGATCTCGTCACGCCTCGACGGCGCGCTCAGCACGGTGCTGATCGAAGCCAGCGAGCCGGTGGCGTATCTGACCAGCCAGCCGGATCCGCTGACCGTGCTGGTCGATCTCCGGAACGTGACCATGGGATCGCTCGCCAGCGACTCGGTCGCGAACCTGCTCGAGCCGATCGGCTCGGTACGCGTCGAATCCGCACACGCCCCGGACGGCGCCCCGGTCGCGCGCGTGCGCGTCGGCCTCGAACGCGCGGCCAGGCACCGCGTCCGCAGCGCGCGCAACACGATCCTCGTGGAAGTCGATCGGGCGGGTGCAACAGGTGCAGCAGGTGCAGCGCGTGCAATCTTCAGCTCGCCTGAGAGGATCCGCCGAAGCGCGCCAGAAGTCGTGCGCGCGAAGGCGGACGACACCGCGCGCGAGAAGGCGGACCAAAGTAACGAGAAGTCGAAACGAGCCACACAGCTGCGTTCCGTTCGCGTCGGCACGATTGACAACGGCTACTCGGTCACGCTGGCGGGCAATGGTCCGCTCCTCGCCGCGAAGGTGGACGAGACCGCCGACATGCCGCACCGGGTGTTCCTCGACTTCGCCGGCGTCGCCGCGGGCTCCGCCCCGGCGGTGACCCCCGTGAATAACGATGACATCGAGCGCGTGCGCGTGGCGGTGAACAGCCGCCAGCCGCTCATTACGCGCGTGGTGATCGACCTCGCCCGCAAGATCCCGTACACCGTGGAAACGGTGGGCGAGGAGTTGCGGGTGCTCTTCAAGAAGGCGGTGGACACGGCGGTCGACACCGCGTCCGCGATCACCGAGCCGGCGATCGCGGCTCCGGTCGCGGCCGGGCCCGTGGCGGTGGCGGCGGACGTCGCCCCGGCTGCGGAACCGTCCGCCTCCGCTCGCTCCGAAACAGGCGAGCTACGGCGAGATCGCGCCGAAGCGGCCTCCGGCCGCGAAGGCGGACCGTCGATGACCGCGGCGGTCGTTTCCACTCCGGCACCTGCCGAGCCGGTGGCCCCTGCGGCGGCCCCCGCTGCGGCTGCCCAACAGGACGTGCCGCCATCCGCCCGCGCGTTGCTCGCCGCGGCGCAGCAGCAGAACAGCGATCAGCCACGCGTGTTCACCGGCGATCCGATCACCCTGGACTTCCAGGGCGCCGACCTGCGCGCCGTGCTGCGCACGTTCGCCGAGATCAGCCAGGGCCTGAACATCATCATCGACCCGTCCATCCAGGGCACCGTTGACGTGTCGCTGCGCGACGTGCCGTGGGATCAGGCGCTCGACATCATCCTGCGCGCCAACAAGCTCGGTTACAGCGTGGAAGGCAACATCGTCCGGATCGTGCCGCTCAATGTGCTCGCGACGGAAAACGAAGAGCGCCGCAAGCTGCAGGAAGCCCAGTCGCTGGCCGGCGAACTTCGCGTCATGACCCGCGCGGTCAGCTACGCCAAGGCCGCCGACCTGGTGCCGGTGATCACGCGCAGCGCGCTGTCGGCGCGTGGTGACGTCCAGGTCGACGCGCGCACCAACACGCTGATCATTCGCGACTTGGCCGACCGCCTCGTCGCCGCCGGCGACCTGATCACGACGCTCGACCGTCCGCAGCCGCAGGTGGAAATCGAAGCGCGCATCGTGCAGCTCAATCGCGACAAGACGCGCGACCTCGGCATCAGCTGGGGCTTCAATGGCCGCGTTGACCCCGCCCTCGGCACCAGCACCGGCCTGGCGTTCCCGAACCGGGGCGAACTGACGAGCGGCACCGGTGCGGCGGCGGGCGTGGCCAGTCGGGGGATTAGCAGCGCCCTCGGCATCGTGCTCGGGTCGGTGAATGGCGCGCTGGACCTGAACGTGGCGCTCAATGCGCTCGAGGCGGACGGCAGCGTCAAGGTGCTGTCAACCCCGCGCGTGACGACGCAAAACAACATCCCGGCGGAAATCACCCAGGGCGCGCAGATTCCGATTCAGGTGGTCGCGAACAACACCGTGACGGTGACCTTCAGGGACGCGGCGTTGACGTTGCGAGTGACGCCGCAGATCACCGCCTCGAACACGGTGATCATGAGCATCTTCCTCGAGAATGCCACGCCGAATTACAGCGAGACGAGCGCGGCGCAGCCGATTCCGTCGATCGATACGCAACGCGCGATCACCTCGGTGCTGATGGCCGACGGCGATACCACGGTGATCGGCGGCATCTTCACCAAGCTCGAAAGCTTGACCAACCTGAAGACGCCGGGCCTGCACCGCATCCCGCTGCTCGGCTGGTTGTTCAAGAACGAAGGCCGGATCGAGAACAACCAGGAACTGTTGATCTTCATCACGCCCCGGATTGCGAAGTAGGGACATCATGACCACACGACACATCTTGTCCAGCGCGTTGCGCCTTGTTGTCGCGGCCGCCGGTGTAGCGACGGCGTCAGGCTGCGGCGGCGACATGCTACGCACGGGCCGGTCGCCGGCTTTTCTGACGATCAACTCGATTGAAATTACCAATGGCGCCAGCCAGGAGTCGGGGTCGAACCTGCTCTCGGATGTGCAGACGCTGGTCGAGCAAGAGGTCAACGGCCAAACCGTGAGGGTGCCGACGATCTTCAACGACACCGCGGTCGCCACCATCGGCGTGTCGGCGAAGGATCCGACAGCGTTCACCTCAGTGATCAACTCGGTGACGATTACGCGCTATCGCATCACGTTCAGGCGGGCCGATGGCCAGAACACGCCCGGTGTGGACGTTCCGTTCGGTTGGGACGGCGCAACGTCGGTCACGATTTCGATCGGCGGCGCCGGCGCGGTCGGATTCGAGATCGTCAGGCACAGCAGTAAGTCGGAGCCGCCGCTGCGCAACCTCATCAACAACGGCGGAGTGCAGTTCATCTACACGATTGCCGAGATCACGTTCTTTGGCCGTGACCAAAATGGCAACGAAGTCACGGTCACCGGTGAGGTTGATGTCGCGTTCTCTGATTTCGGCGATCCACAATGAGAACTCAAGACCACAGGATGAACATCATCATGCGCACCCTTAAGCTGTCACTCGTTGCAGCGATCGCCACGACCACCATTGCGGCGTGCACCGTCAAAGACGTGGACACGCCGCCATTGGCGGGGCCGTCTTCGCTGGCGCGCACCATTATCATGATCGCGGACCGCGATACGCTGCTTCAGGACGGCAGCCAGGAAGCCGCCATTCGCCTGACGGCGCTGGTCCAGCCTGGTCAGTCGGAAAACGTCCGGTTGCGCGCGCAGGTGTTCGTGGATGGCGTGGCCCAGGATTTCGGGACGCTCAGCAACAAGAGTCCGATCACGCCGACCACGATTTTCTATCGCGCGCCCGCGGCGCCGACCGCGGGCGGCGCGCAGGTGGCGACGACGGTCACGATCGCGGTGACGCCGGACGATTCCGGCGACTTCCGCGCCGAAACGACGCGGACCATTGATCTGCGATTGATTCCGCCAGGCGTGATTCTCCCGACCAATCCGAACCTCGCGGCGGCCTTCACCGTCTCGCCCACCGCCCCAAAGGTGATGGACCTGGTCACGTTCAACGCCTCCACGACCACCAACGGCGGCGCGGCCTGCAATACCTTGTGCACCTACGCGTGGGATTTCGGCGACGGCACGAGCGGGACCGGGCAGATCACGACGCATCAGTTCCGCACCACCGGTATCTTCCTGGTCAGACTGACCGTGACCGACGCCCGCGGCGCGGCGACCACCGCGGTGCAGAGCGTAACGGTTGCGCCGGGCACGCCGCCGACCGTGTCGTTCACGACCTCGCCGGCCAGCCCTGGCGTGAATCAGGATGTGTTCTTCAACGCTTCGGCGTCGGTGGCCGCTGTCGGCCGCACGATCACGAGATACGAATGGAGCTTTGGGGACGGCAACTTCGGCTCGGGTGTGGTTGTCACCCATCGCTACGCCGCCGGCGGCTCCTACCAGGTCGCGCTGGAGGTCATCGATGATGCCGGATCGATTGGTCGATCCACGCTTCCAAGTTTCCAGGTCGGTCCGGTGCTCGGCCCGGAGCCGGTCGCGGCGTTGGAATGCGTCCCGGATGCCCCGAAGCCGGGCGGAACGGTGTCGTGCAACGCCAGCGCCAGCCGTCCGGGCACGGGCGCGAACGTCGAGAGCTACACGTTCAACTGGGGTGACGGTTCGCCGGACGAGGTGGGGACCAACCCGCTCCAGACGCACGTCTACACCGCCGCCGGAACGTTCACCGTGACCATGACCTTGCGGGACACCCTGGGCCGCACGGCCGCCGCGCAGTTTACGCTCGACGTCGAGCCGTAAGTAGCGAGTGTGGAGTGGGGAGTGAGATATTCTCACCACTCACTCCCCACTGACAATGTCCTCTGACGATCCTCGAATCCTCGACCTCCGACGCCGGGTCCAAGCGGACCCGGCGTCGACCTCTTTTGCGGAGCTCGCCGAAGAGTTGCGCCGCGAAGGCGCCAACGACGAAGCCGTCGAGGTCTGCCGCGCCGGTCTCTCGCACCATCCCGATTCCCTCACCGTGCGCGTGACGCTGGGCCGCGCCCTGATCGAGCTCGACCGCCTCGGCGAGGCCTTCACCGAACTGACCAGTGTGCTCGATGCCGCGCCCGGCAACCTGCCGGCGATCCGCGCGCTCGCGGAGCTCTATCAGCGCCGCGGCATGATGAGCGAAGCCCTGGTGCACTATCGCCGGGCATTGCAGCTTTCCCAGCCTGATGTCGATCTCGAGCACACGGTCGGTCAGATCCAGCACCAGGTGGAACCGGCCCGCACGGCGCCGCCGGCGCCGGCCGTGAGCGGTGCTCCAATCGAGGAACTCTTTGATTTCGATTCGCTCCTGGCCGAGCTCGGCCCGGCCACGCAGGCGCCCGCGCCGGTCGTGCCGCGCGAGACGGTGCGCGGCCGCTGGAAGCCCGAGGAGGCGTAGCGTGGCACGCGCGTCGAAGGGGGAGAGCCTGCGGCACGCGGCGCTGGACCGGCTGTACGCCGCGCTGCGACGCACGGGCTTCTTCGTCCCGCGCCGCGTCGACGAGGTTCAGCCCGCGGAGGAGTCGCTCGGCTCCGACGATCCGGGCGACGCCTGGCGCCGGCGTCGCCTCGAGATCTCGCTCGCCGCCCACCGCGGCCGGCGCGACGTCGCCGCGCACGACCTGCAGCGGCCGGCGCTCGCTCCCGCCGGTCCCGTGCGCCGCGGCCGCTGGTCGCAGGCCGAGCTCGATCGCCTGCGCGAGGTGTACGGCCTCAAGGACGATCGCTCGATCGCGCGCGAGCTGCGCCGGCCGCTCGCCGGCGTGCGCCGCATGGCCGAGCAGGTGTTCGGCGGCCGCAGCCGAACGGGCCCATGGACCGCCGACGAGATGCTGCGGCTCAAGCGCTATCTCGGCGCGAGCACGAGCGAGACGATCGCGCTCGTCCTCGGCCGTCCCGTCGACGAGGTCGAGGAGCGCATCCTCGAGCTCGGCCGCATCCGGCGCAGCGGCCGCTGGTCGCGCGGCGAGCTCTCCGAGCTCAAGCGCCTGTACGGGACGCGCACCGACGACGATCTCGCGAAGGTCTTCGGGCGCAGCGTCGAGTCGGTGCGCGCGATGGCGGCCGACCTCGCGCTCGCGAAGGACAAGGCGTTCCTGCGCCGCGTCGGCCGCCGCGGCCCGACCCGGATGCCGCGCTGGACGACGGAGGAGCTGGCGACGCTCGAGCGTCACTACCCGACGATGCCGAACCTCGAGATCGCGCAGCGCCTGCAGCGCTCGGTCAAGAGCGTGATCTCGAAGGCGCACAGCCTCGGCCTGCGCAAGGACACCGAGCGTCTGCGCGAGATGGGCCGCGAGAACGTGCGGCTGCGCTATCAGGAGTGAAGCGCCGGCGCGGCACGACTCGCGCGATCAGCCGACGCCGGCGCCGACCGAGCGCTCGCTGTCGGACGGCTCGGATGCCGGCGCGGGCAGCACCGTCAGGCGCAGGCCGTCGCCGTCGGGCTCCACGTCGAACGTCGCCGTGTCGCCCCGGCCGATGCGGCCGCCGAGGATCGCGTCCGCGAGCGCGTTCTGGATGCGCCGCTGGACCGCGCGCTTGAGCGGGCGGGCGCCGAACTCCGGATCCCAGCCTTCCTCGGCGAGCCGATCCTTCGCCGCGGTCGTGACCTCGAGCTCGATCTCCTGCTCGGCGATCTGCTTGGCGACGCGCGCGAGGTGCACGTCGACGATGCGCCGGATCGAGCCGCGCTCGAGCGCGCCGTAGGTGATCACCTCGTCGAGGCGGTTGAGGAACTCCGGCCGGAAGTGCTCGCGGAGCTGGCTGTCGCCGCGCAGGTTGCTCGTCATCAGGACGAGCGTCTGCGTGAAGTCGACGACGTTGCCCTTGCCGTCGGTCAGCCGGCCGTCGTCGAGGATCTGGAGCAGCACGTTGAAGACGTCCGGGTGCGCCTTCTCGATCTCGTCGAGCAGCAGCACCGAGTGCGGCTTGCGCCGGATGGCCTCGGTCAGCGCGCCGCCCTCCTCGTAGCCGACGTAGCCCGGAGGCGCGCCGATCATCCGCGACACGGCGTGCTTCTCCATGTACTCGCTCATGTCGAGCCGCACCATCGAGGTCTCGTCGTCGAAGAGGAACTCCGCGAGCGCGCGGGCGGTCTCGGTCTTGCCGACGCCCGTCGGGCCGAGCAGGAGGAACGAGCCGAGCGGCCGCGTCGTCTCCTGCAGGCCGGCGCGCGCGCGCCGCACGCTCTGGGAGATCAGCGCGAGCGCGTGGTCCTGACCGATGACGCGCTCGCCCAGGCGCTCTTCCATGTGCAGGAGCTTCTCGCGCTCGGCCTCGAGCAGGCGCGCAGCCGGGATGCCGGTCCAGCGGCTGATCACCTGCGCGATCGTCTCCGCGTCGACCTCCTCGGGCAGCAGCGCGCCGTCCTTCTGGAGCTCGGCGAGCTTCGCTTCGGACTTCTTCAGGTCGGCCTCGGCCTCGGGGATCTCGCCGTAGCGGATCTGCCCGACGCGCTCGAAGTCGCCTTCGCGCTCCTTGCGCTCGCTCTCCGCGCGCAAGCTCTCGATCAGGAGCTTGCCCGCGCGGATCGCGGTGATGAGCTTCTTCTCCGCCTCCCAACGCGCCCGCAGCACGCTCGCCTCCTCCTCGAGGTCGGCGAGCTCGGACTCGACGTCCTTCGTGCGCCGCGCGTCGCCGCCCTCCTTCTGGAGAGCGGTGCGCTCGATCTCGAGGCGCCGCGTGCGCCGCTCGATCGAGTCGAGCTCCGGCGGCAGCGAGTCGATCGCGATGCGCAGTTGCGCCGCCGCCTCGTCGACGCAGTCGATCGCCTTGTCGGGCAGGAAGCGGTCGGTGATGTGCCGGTCGGCGAGCCGCGCCGCGGCGACCAGCGCCTCGTCGCGGATGCGCACGCCCGAGTGCACCTCGTAGCGCTCCTTCAGCCCGCGCAGGATCGCGACCGTGTCCTCGACGGTCGGCTCGTCGACGTGCACCGGGAGGAAGCGCCGCTCGAGCGCTTTGTCCTTCTCGACGTGCTTGCGGTACTCGTCCACCGTCGTCGCGCCGATGCAGTGCAGCTCGCCGCGCGCGAGCGCCGGCTTGAGCATGTTCGCCGCGTCGACCGCGCCCTCGGCGCCGCCCGCGCCGACGAGCGTGTGCAGCTCGTCGATGAACAAGACGACGTTGCCCTCGCCGGCGGCGATCTCCTCGAGCACCGCCTTCAGGCGCTCCTCGAACTCGCCGCGGTACTTCGCGCCGGCGAGCAGGCTGCCCATGTCGAGCGCCATGATGCGCTTGCCCTTGAGCCCCTCGGGCACGTCGCCCGCGACGATGCGGTTCGCCAGCCCCTCGACGATCGCCGTCTTGCCGACGCCGGGGTCGCCGATCAGCACCGGGTTGTTCTTGCGCCGCCGCGTCAGCACCTGCATGACGCGCCGGATCTCGACGTCGCGGCCGATGACCGGGTCGAGCTTGCCCGCCCGCGCGTCCGCGGTCAGGTCGCGCGCGTACTTCTCGAGCGCCTCGAACGTGCTCTCCGGTTCGGGCGAGTCGACGCGCCGGTCGCCGCGCAGCTCGACCAGCGCAGTCTCGATGCGCTCGGGCGTCAGGTGTCGCGCAGCGAAGAGCGCGTCGATCTCGCGGCCGCCCTTCTTGGCGAGCCCGATCAGGAGGTGCTCGGTCGAGACGTAGCTGTCGCCCAGACGCTTCGCCGCCGCGGTGGCCTCGTTCATCGTCTCGGCGAACGAGCGCGCGGGCGTGAGTTGCCCTCCGGCGGAGCGGGGGAGCTTGGCGAGCGCCTTCTTCAGCTCGGCGGCGAGCACGCCCGGATCGGCGTCGAGCTTGCGCAGG
>CAZEMI010000016.1:0-5048 GCA_964513235.1 uncultured Acidobacterium sp. | reverse complement strand
CACGGTCTCGTGGCCATGGATTTCGACCTCGAGCCGTCGGCGCCGTCGTCCCTCGACAAGCTCGGGACGACCCTGAGCAGCGTCGAAGGGTCGGCATCCATGCTGCCCGCGCTCGCGCGCGAGGCCCTCGATCGCACGGCGGCGGTGCCCGGCGTGGTGGCCACCGCGATGGCAAATCGTGCGCCGATCGATTCATCGACGCCCAGGCTTGCCGTCGCGCTGCCAGGGTCGAAGGGTCGCGCGATCGACGAGGTCACCTGCTACCTCGTGACCGAGCGGTACTTCGACACCGTCGGACTGCCCATTGTCCGCGGCCGCGCCTTCGGCGCGGCCGAAAGCGCGCGCGAAGACGATGTCGTGATCGTCAACGAAACGCTCGCGGCGCGGCTGTGGCCCGACGGCGATGTCCTGGATCGCCCGCTCGTACTGCCATCCGAGCAGCGCACGCTTCGCGTGATCGGCGTCGCGCGCGACTCGAAATACCGATCGCTGTCCGAGCCCGCGCTGCCGCACATCTACCGGCCGACCCGGCCCGCGTTCAGCCTCGCGCTGCTCGTGCGCACGCAGGATGACTCGCGGCGGACGATCCTTGCGGTACAGCAGGTACTGGATCGCGTCGGACCCGGCGTGGTCGGTTTCTTCCCGCGCACGATGGACGATCACCTCGCGATCGACATGCTGACGACGCGAGCGGCGGCCCGGGCGTCGGCCACGCTCGGCGCACTCGCGCTGATGCTGAGCGCCGCCGGCCTGTACGGCATCGTGATGTGGTTCGTGGAAGTGCGCCGCCGCGAGATCGGCGTCCGCGTGGCGCTCGGCGCATCCGCCGGCGACGTGCGCACGCTCATCGTGCGTCAAGCGGCGTTGGCCGCGGCGCCGGGCCTCGTCATTGGCTTGCTGATGGCCATTGCCCTCACGGTATTCGGGCAATCGTTGTTCGTCGGGATCGGCGCGATCGACCCCGCGTCGCTCGTGCTGGGAATCGTGACGCTGAGTGTGATTGTGCTGGCGGCGAGCTATCTACCGAGCCGACGTGCCACGCAGGTCGACCCGGTGATCGTGTTGAGGGATTCGTGAAAGTTCAGAGTGCAGAGTTAGGAGTGCAGAACGTTCTTAACTCTTAACTCTTAACTCTGCACTTCATTTAAGATTATCCAGCCAGCTCGCGATTTGCTCGCGCGACCACTTGTGGTCGTCGTTCAGGTGCACCAGGATGGCTGCCAAGCTGAGTGACTTCTTGCAGCCGTCTCCGCCCGGACATTTCCGGACCGACCCCTCGAGGCAATCGAAGAACCATTCAAGGTCCTTGGTCGGCCGGTTGCCGTTCATGTGCTCCGGCAGGCGATACATGCCTTCGTAGGCGGCGCCGAGCGCGCAGGACGCGCTCTTGCCGCGGTAATAGTCGCCAAATGCCTGGTCGGGCCGGCGCTTCGCCCCTGACCGAATGAACTCCGCCAGTTCCTTCTCGCCGTGATGCTCTTTCTTCTCTTGTTCCGTCATCACGCACTCCGTTCGGCCATCGATCAATCGGCAATCTCCAATTAATCAGCAATCCGAGATCTGAGATCTGAAATCGTCAGAATCCCTTGCCAAGCCTTTCCTGGAGCTTCTCCCGATAGCCTCGGCTTAGTGTAAGCCGGGTTCCGTTCTGCAGCACCACCACATATTCACCGTTGAACCACGGCTGCATTTCCTTGATGCGGTCGGTGTTGACGATGCGCGAGCGGTGGATGCGGACGAAGCGCTGGACGTCGAGCCGCCCTTCCATGTTGTTCATGGTCTCGCGGAACAGGTGCGACTCTTCGCCAAGGTGGAGCCGCACGTAGTTGCCGGCCGCCTCGATCCAGTCGATTTCCTGCGTCCGCAGGAAGAACACCCGGCCGCCCGACTTCACGACCAGCCGATCGAGCTTCTGGGGCGCGGGCTTGATGTCCTGGACCAGCGCCATCAGCCGCTTGCCCAGGTCGCCGGCGCGGCGGCGCTCGAGGTGCTCGCGCGCGTGCTGCAGCGTCTGCGCGAACCGGTCCCTGCCGAACGGTTTCAGCAGGTAATCAATCGCGTGCACTTCGAATGCCTTGAGCGCGTATTCGTCGTAGGCCGTGACGAAGACCACCGCGGGCACCTGTTCGGGCTGCAGCTGCTGAATCACGCCGAACCCGTCACACGCCGGCATCTGCACGTCGAGGAACACCAGGTCGGGATGCTGCTGTTGAATGGCCGACACGGCTTGCGTGCCGTCCGCATACTCGCCGACGACCTCGATGTCTTTCTCCTGGTTCAAGAGGCCGATGATGCGCTCGCGCGCCACCGGCTCGTCATCCACCACCACCGTACGAATCTTGGTCACGCCACCCTCGCTTGTTTACTTAGGCCACGGCCTCTGCCTCTTCCATCTCTCCAGCAAGCTCCGCCATCGGAATGGCGATGCACACGAGCAACCCGCCCTCGGCGGGCTGCCGGAATTCAAACCGGTGCAGCGACCCGTACAAGTGATCGAGTCGTGACCGGGTATTCGATAACCCGACGCCGCGGTTGAAGTCGGTCAACCGGGCGGCCGACAAGCCGACGCCGTTGTCCTGGACATCCAGCTCGAGCAGGGCGCCAGTGCGCCGGGCCCGCACGGTGATCTGGCCAGGTGTGGGCCTGGGACCAATGCCGTGCTTGATGGCGTTTTCGACGAGTGGCTGGAGCAATAGGTTGGGGACCAGCGCGTGCAGGGTGTCCACCTGGACGTCGAACACCACCGTCAGACGATCGCGGAACCGGGTTTGTTCGATCTCCAGGTACTTCGAGAGGAAGTCGAGCTCCTCCTTCAACGGCACTTCCTGCACGCCAACGCGCTGCAGCGACATGCGCAGCAGGTCGCTGAGCCGCGCGATCATCGCATCGGCGGCCTCGACGTCGCGGTGCATCAGCGCCGAGATGGTGTTGAGCGTGTTGAACAGGAAGTGCGGCTGCATCTGGCGCTGCAGCGTGTGCAACCGCGCCTCGACGAGCCTGGTCTCGAGTTGCGCCGCGTTCAGCTCGCGCGCGCGCGCCTCGTGCATGTACTTCAGCGCCGTGCCGACGCCGACGATGGTCCAGTAGGTCATCATCTCCCAGTCGAAGTTCAGGAACAGCATCTCCTGCGCTTCGTGGCGCCAGGTGTCGAGCGACTCGCCCACCATCCAGTAGGTGGCCATGCGCGACGCCACCGCGAGCACCACGTGCGCGGAGGTGGCGATCAGCACGCCGATGATGTGCACGGGAATCGACAGCTTCCAAGTGGCGCGGTCGAACGTGAAGCGCTGCGTGAGCCACAGGATGGCGGGCGTCAGCGCGGCCCACGAATACCAGTAGCCAAGATTGAGCGCCAGCAGCAGCCCGAATGACGTCGGCTTGTCGGTGAACGTCGAGACGAAATAGAACGCGGCGAACGCGGAAAAGAATCCAAGCGCCGTGGCGACGGCCGCGATCACGCGAAAGGGAATGCGCGCGGGGGTGGGGGTCATGGCCGCACTATCCGCCCGCGATACGCGGCGGGCAGGGGCCACCGATTGACACCGATTAGACGCCGATTCGTTCGTCACAGCATTCGTCCCACGCGGGCGCATTGTGCTTTCGCTGAAGCGAAGAGCGTGCCGGACCCGGGACCGCTGATTTGCAACGGATTTCCCGTGATCGACGCGCGAGATCGCGTGACGAAATCCAGTGGCTTGGAGAAATCAACCACGGGAAGCGGGTTCACTTGTTCGGTTTCAGAAGGACGAATCCCAATGGTGGGACGGTCAGGCTTAACGAATAGGCATGGCCGTGCGACGGCTGATCGACGGCGTCCACCGCGCCCTGGTTGCCGACGTTGCCGCCGCCGTACACGTCAGCGTCGCTGTTGAGCAACTCCGCATAGGTGCCTCGCACCGGCACGCCGAGACGGTAGCCGCGCCGTGGCACCGGCGTGAAATTCACCACGGCGACGGTGAGATCGTCGGGCTCGCGGCCACGGCGCATCAGCGCGACGATGCTCTGGTCGTGATCGGTGCAATCGATCCACGAGAACCCCGACGGCTCGAAGTCCGCGTCCCACAGTGATCGTTCCTGCTCGTAGCAGCGATTGAGATCGCGGATCCATCGCTGGAGGCCGGCGTGGCGCGGATCGCCAAGCACCTCCCAGTCAAGCTGCCAGTCGTGGTGCCACTCGCGCCACTGCCCGATTTCGCCGCCCATGAACAGCAGCTTCTTGCCCGGATGCACGAACATGTAGCCGTAGAGCGCCCGCAGGTTGGCGTGCTTCTGCCACACGTCGCCCGGCATCTTGTCGAGCATCGACTTCTTGCCGTGCACCACCTCGTCGTGCGAGAACGGCAGGATGAACGCCTCGCTATAGGCGTAGATCATCGAGAAGGTGATCTTGTTATGGTGCCACTTGCGGTGCACCGGATCTTCCTTCGCGTAGTCGAGCATGTCGTGCATCCAGCCCATGTTCCACTTGTAGGTGAACCCGAGGCCGCCCAGATGCACCGGCTGCGTCACGCCCGGCCACGAGGTGGATTCCTCGGCGCAGACGATCGTGCCCGGGCACTCGCGATCGATCAGCATGTTGAGCTGCTTGATGAACGCGATCGCGTCGAGATTCTCGCGGCCGCCGAATTGATTGGGAACCCACTCTCCTTCGCGGCGACTGTAGTCCAGATACAGCATCGAGGCGACGGCGTCGACGCGCAGGCCATCGATGTGCAGTTCGTCGAGCCAGTAGAGCGCGTTGGAGATGAGAAAGTTGCGGACTTCGGTTCTTCCGAAGTTGAAGATGAGCGTGCCCCAGTCGGGATGCTCGCCCTGCCGCGGATCCTCGTGTTCGTAGGTCGCCGTTCCGTCGAATCGGCGGAGCGCAAAGTCGTCTTTCGGGAAGTGCGCCGGCACCCAGTCGACAATGACGCCGATCCCGTGCTGATGACAGTAGTCCACGAACCATCTGAAGTCGTCAGGCGAGCCATGGCGCGCGGTGGGCGCGAAATAGCCGGAGACCTGATAGCCCCAGGAGCCATAGAACGGGTGTTCGGAGACGGGCAGCA
>CAZEMI010000015.1:0-13410 GCA_964513235.1 uncultured Acidobacterium sp. | reverse complement strand
CTCGGTTCAGGCCGGCCTGACCGGCCTGAACCTCGCTCCCTTCGACTCGGTTCAGGCCGGCCTGACCGGCCTGAACCTCGCTCAGGGCAAGCAGGGCAAGCAGCCCGATTGCCGCATACAGCAGTCGACGCGCCATCACTTCGGCTGCGGGACGATGCGGAGGTACGGCTTCGGCGCCTTCCACCCCTGCGGATACTTCTGCTTCGCCTCGTCATCCGAGACGGCGGGGAGGATGATCACGTCCTCGCCGTCGCGCCAGTTCACCGGCGTGGCGACCTTGTGCCTGGCGGTGAGCTGGATCGAGTCGATCACCCGCAGCACTTCGTCGAAGTTGCGGCCCGTGCTCATTGGATACGACAGCACGAGTTTGATCTTCTTGTCCGGCCCGATCACGTAGACGTTTCTGACGGTGGCATTGTCCGCGGCGGTGCGGCCCTCGGACGTGTCGCCGGCGGTGGCCGGCAGCATGCCGTACGCCTTCGCGACCTTGAGATCGGTGTCGCCAATCATCGGGTAGTTGGGTGCGGTGCCCTGGGTCTCGGCGATGTCCTTCGACCAGCCTGAGTGCTTATCCACCGGATCGATGCTCAGGCCGACGACCTTGACGCCCCGCTTGTCGAACTCCGGCTTGATGCGGGCCATGTAACCGAGCTCGGTGGTACACACCGGGGTGAAGTCCTTGGGGTGCGAGAACATCACGCCCCAGGAGTTCCCGAGCCAGTCATGAAAGCGCATGCGCCCTTCGGTGGTGTCGGCTTCAAAGTCCGGCGCGTCAGCGCCAATCGGCAAAGGTCCTGTGCTCATAAAAGCTCCGAATCTGTTGATCTCTTGATCTGTTGAGCCGTTGATCTGGGCGTAGACCTGCTAAACCGTTGATCGGTTGACTTTACATCAGCCCGATCAACAGCTCAAAAGGTCATTAGATCAATAGATGCGGAGCTCTTGGCTCAGTTTCCGCCGGGAGGACGCGCCACCGCGGTGCGCTCGCCGCCGCCCGATGACGACCCACCGCTGTTGCCGGATGAGCCGCTGGATCCGCTCGAGTAGCCACCCGACGATACGCCACCGCCGGAGTTGCCAGACCATCCGGACGCGGTGCCGTTGCCGCCATTGTTGCCGCGCGACGGTCCCGGCTCAGGCGAGCGCTCGCGTATCTGCGTGTAGCCGCGGCCATTGACCACGCGGCCGGTGCCCGATTCGGGAATGGTCGGATTGGGATCGACCGCGACCCATCCGCCGCCGCTGCCGATGTAGTTGTAATCCTGATACTGATACGGATAGTACGAGCCGTACGCCGAGTAGTACGAGCCGCACATGTTGTAGTAGCTGCGGTAGCCGTAATACCGGTCCATGTAGCAGTTGCCGTAGGCGCTCGTCATCATCGGCGACATGAAGGGGTCATACCATCCCATGCCGGTGGAGACGCCCAGCGGCGCGCTGCCGCCGGCCCGCTCGACGATGAAGCGCTTCGGGAAGGTCAACGCCACCATCAGATCGATCACGCCGTCGGCCACGCCGGCGTGGTCGAGCTTCAGCAGCGTGCTCTTGTTCAGGTTGAAGCCGTGGCGCACGTCGGTCAGGGCGGCCTGGAGCGCTTCGGCCGGCAACTTGCCACTGGCCTCGATCACATCGTCGATGCTCCACGTTGCGTCACGAGCGGTGAGTGCGGCCGATGCGGCGCCGCTCGGCTGTGGAGCCTTCGTGCCGTCGGCGAGGTTCTGGTTGATCGCGCGGCGATAGCGTTGGACACGCACGCTCGTGGTGGCCGACTGGCCGCTCACGTGCTGCACGTTGATCCAGCTCGGGCCCGCCGCGAGGAACGCCACGCCCTTGATCGCGCGCGCGGTTTCCGTGTTGCACGTCACGTCGGTGTAGCGGAACACGCGGAGGCCGTCCTGCGACCACTCGGCGCGCTCGGTGCCTTTGCACTCGGAGTCGACAATGGGGCGCGCCACGCCGTCGGGAATCACGAGCTCGTCGAGGCCGCGCTGGGTGCCGACAATGGTTTGCAGGCGCACGCCGGACTGCTCGGGCGTGATGCACATCCGCGCGCCGGTCCCGGCCAGGTCGTCTTCAAGCCGCCAGCATCCGAGCCAGCTGTTGAAGCGCGCATCCATCTTCGGCGTGGACGACCCAGCGGCCTGTGCCGCGGCCACGTCCGAGGTCGCCAAGGTCATCGCGAGACAGGCTGCCGTGGTGAACGTGACTGAAAGAAAGCTGGTGTTCATAATCGTCTCCCGCTCTAAAACACGAAGTTGATGCCCGCACCGAAACGGAAGCCGCCCAGATCCATCGGTTCGAAATCGATGAAGTCCTGGTCGAGCTCCGCCTGGACCCAGGTGTAACGGCCCTCGAGCGAGAGATACAGCCGTTTGTAGACCTGGATGTCCGCGCCGCCGAACGCGTGCGCCGATGGTGCCCAGCCTTCCGACCGAAAAGTGTCCGTAAAGATCGTGAAGGTGCCCGCGGCGCGATTCTCGGTGGCGAAGTCCACGAAGTCCCCTGACTGGCGGAACGTGTACCGCGTCACGCCGCCACCCGCGCCAACATACGGCACCACCGTGCGCGGAATCCACGCCAGGCGGCTAATCTGCCGGCCCCGTGGCAGCACCGCGAACCGCGCGGATCCCGTGAAGTGCATCTGCTGCAGCTCGGTGATCTGCTGGATGGGGATCGTGGTGGAGCTGCCGCGCACGGTTTCGCTGTAGCCGCGATACTCGGACTGAATCTCTTTTTTGGCCCCGTCAAATCCGCCGACGATCTCAAAGTGCGGGGTGAGCGAGATGGCGGCCTCCGCCGCAAATGTCGCGGCGTTGAAATCCGACTTGTCGATCGACAGATGTTCCGTCACAAAGTCGAAAATGTCGCTGCCGGCGCTCGAGACGAGCCAGTTGCCGCGGAAGCCGAACGAACCATGCGGGCGGCCGAGCATGAAGTCCGGATTCGACGGCACCCCGACGCCGGGTTGTTGAGAGGGTGACGACTGATCTTGATCGCCGGCGAATGCCGGTGATGCCAGGAGGATCAGCGCGGTACAGGATCTCACCAGAAGACCGCGCACGTGCTGGCCGTTGTGAGCCATGACTGCTACCTCGGGGGAAATTGACGCCAGCTGGCGATGGCACAATTCCTCCCCAAAGAGTAGCAGAAATGGGGTGCCTGGGGTGCCTTAGGTGCCTATTTCCTCAAAGTGAAGGTCAACTCGATGGTCACCACCACCGCCACCGGCTTCCCGTCCTTGGTCCCGGGCTTGAATTTCCACTGCCTGGCGGCGGCCACCGCCTGCCGATCGAGGCCGTATTCGGCGTCCAGGGAGCGGGTGATTGTCACCTCGCCGACGTCACCGGTCTCGAGGACCACGGTCTCCAGCCAGATCGAGCCTTGAATCTTCTTCTGCATGGCCTCGGGCGTGTAACGCGGCTTCACTTCGCGGACCACGGTGGGCAGCGTCACGCCGGGGCCCGGCCTGTGGACCTTACCGGCTTGCACGGTGGCGGTCATGGGAAACGCGGTAATGGCAGACGAGGTGGCGGCGGCGGAGACGATCAAGGCAATCGCGAAACTGGCGAGCATGCGGCCACGGGACATGACTTCCTCCTCGGCGATGAGCGAAATGCGCTGGCTGAGATGACGCCGGCCGACGAGCGGGGTCACGCCCGGCAGATGCGGCTGCGGATTGGAGAAGGCGAGCAACGCTGCCGCGTAGGCCCGCCGGTCGCGCGTCAGGAGAATGGTGGTTTCGTCAACCACCGTCTCGCGCGCCAACGAGAGGCGTTCGGCGATCAAGCGCGCGGCAGGGTGGAACCACAGCGCGGCGCACCAGAATTCTTCGGCGAGCGTGTGCAGCCAGTCGCGGCGCTTGACGTGCACGAGCTCGTGCGCGATGACCGCGCGCTGCACGGGCGGCGGCAACTGCAGGACGCGCCGCGGCAGCAGGATGATCGCGCGCCGGAACCCGACGGTGGCCGGCGTCTCGATGTCGTCGGTAATGGTCAGCCTGGCGCGCGTCTCGAGGGTCGACGCGAGGTCGCCGGCGACCTCGTCGAGCGAGGTGTCGGACGCGGCGTTGGCAACGATGCCGCGCAAGCGGATGAAGCCGATCGCGAGCCAGAACAACCGGGCGGCGATCCCGGCGAACACGGCGAGGAGCAGCCACTGCGCCACGTCGACGCCGCGGGTGGTGAGCGCCGCGACGGGTGCGGAGTTCGACACGAAACTCGCAGACGATGCGAACATTGGTCCGGTCACCTCGGATCGCGGCTGCAGCAAGGGCAGCAGGATGCCGGCCAGGAGAGCCGCCTGCCAAAAACGCAGCGAGGGCCGTGGCGTGCGCACACGCAGGACCCGTGTGGCGATGAGGGCCACCGCGACCAGCACCGCCAGCTGCAGGCTGTAGGCCGCGACGTTCGACAGCGTCGGCGTCATTCGCCCTCCTTCTCCAGCAGGCGTTGCAACTGCTTGCGCTCGCGTTCGGTCAGGCCCTTTTCCGTGAGCAGGTGCACCAGCAGCGGACGGGCCGATCCGTCGAAGACGCGGTTGACGAATTCGCGCACCATCGATCGGACGACGAGATGCTGCGCGCGGACGGGCGCGTAGACCTGCGCCTTGTCGCCGGGCTCCTTCTTCAAGTGCCCCTTGCTCTCGAGAATATTCATCATCGTCTGGACGGTGGTGTAGGCCACGGTGCGGCGGGCGCGCAGCGCGTCGTAGACCTCGCGCACGGTGGCCTGGCCGAGCGGCCAGATCACCTTCATGATCTCGAGCTCCTGGGCGGTGAGGGTGCCCGACTTGGGACGCATACTAATTATTTAGTATTAACGAATTCGTTTGTCAAGTTGGGACTTGGGGCTTGGGACTTGGGGCTTGGGGCTTGGGACTTGGGGCTTGGGACTTGGGGCGACGATTCCCAACCATTGAACGGCCGGATTCGTCGTTTACAGTGACATAGTGAAAACATTGCTTGTTGCGGTGGTGCTCGTCACACAGACAGCAACCCCGATCTTCCGGTTCGAGACCGATGGTTTCTGGCTGAACCTCCACCACTTCCTCTATGTGCTCGGGCGCGCCGAGGCGAAGATGCCCGACGTCAAGCGGGACGCGGTGGCGGGCGCGCCCGCGGATGAAGCGGAAGGTCTCAAGAAGCTGAGTGACGCCGAGCGGCGGGCGTGGCGCGAGGCGGTGTCTGTGTACGCGAGCGGATTGAGCCGGCGCGACACGGTGTTCGATCGCCAGCTGTACGACGTGACCAACGCCGTCCGGCGGGCGTCGCCGGATCGCGACGCGCGGAACCTGCAGATCGACGCCTCGGTGGCCGCGGCGCTCGACCGCGCGGCCCCGATCTATCGCGAGGCGTGGTGGCCGCGCCATCGCGCCGCCAATCGCGCGTGGCTGCAGTCGACGCAGGCGCCGCTCAAGCAGTACGGCCCTCAGCTTCTCGCCTACATCACGCGCGCTTACCAGGAGCCGTGGATGGAAGGTGGGTTCCCGGTGAACATCAGCGGGTGGAGCAATTGGGCGGGCGCGTACTCCACCTACGATTCGCTGCTGGTCATTGGCACCCTGAATCCCGGGAACCAGGGATTACATGGTTTCGAGATCATGTTTCACGAAGCAATGCACCAATGGGATGAAGAAATTGATGCACGACTGTTGAAAATCGCCAGGGACAACAAACTCAAGTTCAACGATCTGCTGTCACACGCGCTGATTTTCTACACCACCGGCGAAGCCATGAAGACCGTCGTGCCCTCGCACGTGCCGTACGCAGAAATTGCCGGAATCTGGAAGGGACGGATGGGCGCCTTCAAACCCGCCCTCGACGCCCACTGGAAGCCGTATTTAGAAGGCAAAACCACCCTGGACGACGCTCTCCTCGGCTTGCAGCGGTGAAACCGTCGGCCCGGAGGGCTGACACGCTGAAACCGTCGGCCCGGAGGGCCGACAAGAAAAAGACAGTCGAGGATCATCTCCGTTTCTGCGATCTTGGCATGAGCGCCGTAATGACGGCGGCGGCCACCAGAAACCCCGCCAACGTCAGGAAACCCGCCGAGAATCCGCCGGTGGTTTCGCGGATCCAGCCGATCAAGAACGGCCCCGCGAAGCCGCCGACATTGCCGATGGAATTCACGAGCGCGATGCCGCCGGCTGCCGCGGTGCCACGCAGGAACGATGTTGGCCACGTCCATAACGGTCCGAGCGTGCCCCAGATGCCAAACGCCGCGATCGACAGGGTGATGAGCGCGTTGGTCAAGGTCGGCGGGACCAGGACCGTGAGGACAAAACCCGTCGCGCCGATCAGGCATGGAATCGCCAGGTGCCAGCGCCGTTCGCCGGTCCGATCCGATCGCGTGCCGACGACGACCAGGCCTGCCGTTGCCGCGATGTAGGGGATCGCAGAAAGCAACACGATCGTCGCCGAGCCCAGACCGCTTGTCGATTGCATGATCTGCGGCAGCCAGAAGCTGATCCCGTAAAACGCAACCACGATGCACAGATACACGATCGAGATCGCCCACAGGCGCCCGCTGCGCGCGGCCGTCCAGAACGTCACGTGCGCGCCCGCGGTTTGCGCCTGCTCTGCGGCGATCTCGTTCGACAACCACTCGCGTTCGGCGGGTTCGAGCCAGGTCGCGTCGCTCGGGCGTTCGGTCAGCCCTTTCCAGACCACCGGCGCCAGCAGGATCGCGGGCAACCCTTCGACCAGAAACAGCCATTGCCATCCGCGCAGTCCGAAGGCGCCGTCCAGTTGCAGCAGCGCGCTCGAGATCGGCGCGCCGATGACACCCGCCATCGCTGTCGCGGTCATGAACAATCCGACGGCCTGGCCGCGCTCGCGGGCCGGGAACCAGTGCGTGAGATAGAAGATCAGGCCTGGAAAGAAGCCGGCCTCCGCCGCGCCGAGGAGCATCCGCAGCACATAAAACGACACGGGGCCCTGGACGAACATCATCGCCGTCGACATCACGCCCCACGTGAACATGATCCGGGTGATCCAGACGCGGGCGCCGAGCCGGACCAGCATCAAATTGCTCGGCACTTCGAGCAGGGTATAGCTCAGGAAAAATAGCCCCGACCCCATTCCGTAGACGGCGGCGCTGAAGCCGAGGTCGCGGTTCATGTCGAGGGCGGCAAAGCCGACGTTGACGCGGTCGAGGTAGGCAACGATGTAGAGGAGGAATAAGAAGGGGATCAGCCGGCGGCGGACCTTGCGGAGCGCGGATTGTGCGACAGGGTCAGCCACGGAGTGGGCTGATTCTCCATCAAAAAGCCATGTAAAGGTGCCAGGCCCTTTTACAATTTGCGGAACCTGCCAGTTGTTGGCACCGTAGACAGTCCTGATGGACCGACTACTGCAAGATCTGCGCTTTGGTGCCCGCCTGCTCTGGAAAGATCGCAGTTTCTCCCTGACGACCATTGCCACGCTGGCCTTGTGCCTGGCGGCCAACGTCGCGATTTTTGCCGTGGTCGATGGCGTGCTCTTGAAGCCCCTGCCGTTCCCCGAGCCTGAGCGGCTCGTAAGATTCTTCAACTTGTACCCGGGCGCCGGGGTCGTGGCCGACGGCGCCAACGGCGTGCCTGACTACTTCGATCGCAGGCGCGACGTGACCGCGCTCGAAGAGACGGCACTCTTTCGCGAAGCCGGCGTCACGCTGAGCGGCGCCGGACTCACTGAGGCCCAACGCATCCAGGCGATGAGTGTGACGCCATCGTTCTTCCGGGTGATTCGCACGCAGCCGTTTCGCGGCCACCTGTTTACGGACGAGCAAGGCGAGCTCGGGCAGGAAAAGGTCGTCATCCTCACCCATGGTTTCTGGCAGCGGACGTTTGGCGGCCGTGACGCTGCGATCGGGCAGGATCTGCGGCTGAGTGGCGAGCCCTTCACGATTATCGGCGTGTTGCCGCCGGGCTTCGTCTTCCTCAACCCGGAGATTCAACTCTTCCGGCCGGCGGCCTTCACCGTGAACGAAAAATCCGATGAGTCGCGGCACAGCAACAACTGGCAGCAGTTCGGGCGCTTGATGCCCGGCGCGACGCTGGAACAGGCGCAGAGTCAACTCGATGCGGTCAACGCCGCGAACCTCGAACGCTTTCCGGCGTGGCGGGAAATTCTCAAGAACGCGGGGTTCAGCAGCCAGGTCGTTGATTTCCAGACGCACCTGGTCGGCCGGCGCGCCTCGACACTGACGATGTTGTGGGGCGGCGCCATCTTCGTGCTGCTGATCGGCGGCGTGAACGTCGCCAACCTCGTGCTCGTGCGCTCGACCTCGCGCATCCGCGAGCTGGCGACGCGTTACGCGATGGGGGCGACCTTCGGCCGGCTGTCGCGACAAGCCCTCACCGAATCGACGCTGCTGTCGATCGCCGGCGGGGTGGCCGGCATCGGTCTCGGCTGGTGGGCACTCCGCGCGGCGCCGTTCTTCGGGTTCGATCGCCTGCCGTCGGGCGTTGGGTTGTCTCTCGATGCGCGCGTGATCGGCTTCACGCTGCTGCTGGTGGCCATCGTCGGCATCGGCGTCGGGCTGATCCCGGTGATCGCCATGCGCCGCGCCAACATGGCGCAGGTCATTCGCGAGGAGGGCCGTTCGGGAACGCAGGGCCGTGGCACGCGCGTGATGCGTCGGGTGCTGGTGACGAGCCAGGTGGCGTTCGCGTTAATGCTGCTGATCGGCGCGGGTGTGCTGCTGGCGAGCTTCGATCGCATCCTCCATATCAATCCGGGGTTCAGGCCCGAGAACGTGTTTGCCGGCACGATCAGCTTGCCGGCATCACGCTATCAATCGGACGCTGCGTTGCGCGCGGCGACGGCGCGGATCCTGGAACGCGTTCGCGCCGTTCCCGGCGTGACGGCCGCCGGTGCGACCACGACGATCCCATTCAGCGGGTCATACAGCGACAGCGTGATCCTGGCCGAGGGCTACCAGATGCAGAAGGGTGAGTCGCTGATCTCGCCCGGGCAGGTGCTGGCGAGCGAGGGGTATTTCGAGGCCATGGGAGCAACGCTTGTTGCCGGGCGGTTCTTCGACGCCGACGACGTGGAGACGCGTCCCCAGGTGTTGATCGTCGACGAATATCTGGCGCGGCGCTTCTGGCCCAACGGCGATGCGATCGGCAAGCGGATGTACTTCCCGGCCGACATCAACAATCTCCTCGCGAAGCCGTCCGAAGAACAGCTGATGACGATCGTCGGCATCATTCAGCCGATCCGGGTGCGCGGGCTGGTCGAAGCCGGCGCGACGAGCCAGACCGGCACCTACTACCGCGCCCTGCGCCAGACGCCGGCCCGCACGTTTGGCGTGGCGGTGCGCACCGAGCAGGCCCCTGACAGCGCGATCAACGCCGTGCGGCGTGAGATGGCGCAGATCGATCCGGAGCTGCCGTTCTACGGCGTGCGCAACATGGAGGAACGGCTGGAGACGTCGTTGATGGATCGGCGCACGCCGATGCTGCTCGCCACGGGGTTTGCTGCCGTCGCGTTGTTCCTCGCGGCGATCGGCATCTACGGGGTGCTCGCGTATCAGGTGTCGCAACGGCGACGCGAGATCGGGATTCGGATGGCGCTGGGCGCCGCGTCAGGCAGCATCTTCAGCCTGGTGTTGCGCGAAGGCGGTGTGATTGTTGGTGCCGGCGCGGCGGTCGGCCTGGTCGGGGCGTTCTTCCTGAGGCAGACGCTGCAAGCGCAGCTCTACGAAACGGGCGCGATGGATCCCACGGTGGTCGCCGGTGTCGCGGCGTTGCTGATTGGCGTCGCGCTGGTGGCGTGCATCCTGCCAGCTCGGCGCGCCGCCAAGACAGACCCGCTGGGGGCGTTATGTGACGAATAGGGTCTTGGGGCTTGGGGCTTGGGGCTTGGGGCTTGGGCCTGACGCTTGATCGCTAGCCGATTTCGCGCGGCATGACGAGGACGCGGCGGAGCTCGCCACGCCGCAGCAGCTTGATCGGCACCAGCTCGCCGATGCGCTCTTCGGTCAACAGGCGGTGGAGATCGTCGACGCCGCGGACCGGATCGGTGCCGAACTCGACAATCACGTCACCAGGACGCAGCTCGGCGTCGGCCGCGGGCGTGCCCTCTGAAACGGCCGTAATCGCCACGCCCCGTTCATGCGAGAGATAATGCGCGCGAACCAGGCGCCGCGCGATCGGCACGTCCTGCCCGGCCACGCCCAGGTGACTGCGGCGGACGCGGCCATCACGCAACAAGCACGACACCACGTACCGCGCCGTGTTGATCGGCACCGCGAACGCAATGCCCTGGCCACCGAGAATCACGGCGGTGTTCACGCCCACCACCTGCGAGGCGCTGGTGACGAGCGGCCCACCGGAGTTCCCGGGATTGAGCGCCGCATCCGTCTGGATCAAATTCTCGAGCAGGCGCACCGTGCGCGCGCGCAGCGAGCGGCCGAGCGCACTGATCACGCCCGCCGTAACGGTGTGCTGAAAGCCGAACGGATTGCCAATCGCGATCACCAGCTGGCCCGGACCTAGCGTGGACGAATCGCCGAAGGGCGCGGCGACAAGATCGGGCGCGGTGACGCGGAGCACGGCAAGGTCCGTGTGCGGATCGTCACCGACGAGGTCCGCCACGAGATCCCGGCCGTCCGGCAGTGTGACGCCGATCTTCTTCACCTGCGCGACAACGTGACTGTTGGTGAGAATCAGGCCGTCGGGGGCGAAGATGAATCCAGAGCCGGTACCGCCGGCGTCCACCTTCACGACCGACGGACCAACGACGTCGACGGCGGTCATCACCGCCCGCGAATACGCGTCCAGTAATTCGTGATCCCGATGATCAGATATCGATGACGCCAAGGCGCAATCCTCGTTGCACCGCTTCGGTACGGGTCGAGACGCCGAGCTTGCCGAAGATCGATGCGAGATGGAACTTCACCGTGTGGTCGCTGATGGCGAGCCGCGCGGCAATGTCGCGATTGGGCAATCCGTCCGCCACCAGTGCGAGTACGTCATGCTCACGAGCCGTCAATGATTCAACGGGAGCGGCGTAGTCTCGAGCGGGCTCGCCCCGCCGAAGCCCGCCTTCCTCATCGCGGGCGAAGGCGGGTGGCAGCGACAACACCGCCTCCGCCTGCTCGATGCGATCGACGAGCTCCAGGTTCGGATCGGACGCCAGCCGGGACCGGAGGGTCTCGGCGGCGCCGCGAATGAAAATACGTACCGTCACCCTTCGACTCGGCCACGCCTGCTTCGCATCCTTGTCCTCGCTCAGGGCAGGCAGCTCCTATCTGTTAGGACGCTCGCCGATGGTTACCGATACATCGACGGCCGTAGCGCCGCGAAGAACGGTAATCGGCACGGCTCGGCCGACACCGCTGCCGCGAAGGCGCGTGACCAGCTCGTCGGCCTCCTCGATCGGCTGCCCGTCAAAGGCGACGAGCACATCGCCGACCATCAAGCCCGCAGTGTCCGCGGGACTGTGCGGCGAGATCTGGCTAATCAGGAGGCCGAAGGCCTGCGAGCGGCCGGCCCGCTGGCGCTCGGGGATCGGCACCGCCATCGAGCTGACGCCGAGGAATCCTTGCTTGGTGCCACCGTCGGTCGTGACTTTCGTTGCGGCGGCCCAGGCGAGCGACGCCGGAATCACCACCGTCGTGCCGCGGATCGCCATCGACGTGATGATGCCAAGCACGCGGCCGGAGGCATCGAGCAGGGCGCCGCCATTGAGCGCGCCGTGCGGGGCGTGTTGGATCCGGATCACGCGATCAACCGACGACCGGCGGCCGGTCCGCAGCGGGCCACCGACGACGGCGATCGGCGCAAACGCCGCCATGACGCCGCCGCTCCACGTGCGGCCCACCGCCACGGCGAGGTGGCCGGGCTTCGGCTCGTCCGCCGGCGCCAGCGGCAGCAGGCCAAGGCCATCGACACGCACCGCCGTCAGTCCCATGTGCGACACGCGGCCGAGCACCGCGCCTTCCGCGGTCTGTCCGTTGCCGGCACGGACGGCGGCCTGATCGTCTTCGATCGCGGCCGTGGTGAGCACGGTGTTCTCAGCCACCACGAGGCCGGCAGCCACGCGCCGGCGGCCGTGGACCTGGACGATCGACGGGGCGGCGCTTTCAACCGCGGCGGCGATCTCGTGGGAGAGTGCAGTCCATGTATTCATGTCTCTAAAGTTAAGGGCTTCCGTTCGCTGTGGGATCAGTCGAACGGTTAGGGTGCGCAGGGTGCACGGGGTGCGGAAGCGATAAGATCGGCTGAGATGAGTTTGTCGGACACTGCCAGCCTCGTTCGTTCCCTTCAACACGAGCTTCGCCGCGTCATCGTCGGACAGGATCAGGTGATTGACGAGATATTGACCGCATTCCTGGCCGGCGGCCATTGCCTGCTGCGCGGGGTCCCGGGACTGGCCAAGACCTTGTTGATCAAGACGCTCGCGCAGGCGACGCATTTGAAGTTCAGCCGCATTCAGTTCACGCCGGACCTGATGCCGTCGGACATCATCGGCACGGAAGTGATCGAGGAAGATCGCGCCACCGGATCGCGATCGATCCGCTTCATGCCCGGCCCGATCTTCGCGAACATCATCCTTGCCGACGAGATCAACCGGACGCCGCCGAAGACGCAGGCCGCGCTGCTCGAGGCCATGCAGGAGTACCAGGTCACCGTTGGCGGCGTGCGGCACCAGCTCGATCGGCCGCTGTTCGTGCTGGCCACGCAGAATCCGATCGAGCAAGAAGGCACTTACCCGCTTCCGGAAGCGCAGCTCGATCGCTTCATGTTGAACGTGGTGATCGACTATCCGAGTGCCGCGAGTGAGCGCGCGATCCTGGCGCAGACCACGACGGGCGACGAACCGGCGGCCACACCGGTGGCCACCGGCGAGCAGATCGAGCGCGCGCGCCTGCTGGTGCGCGAGGTGGTCGCCGCGGAGAACGTGATCGACTACGCGGCGCGGATCGTGCGCGCGACGCGGCCGTCGGGCAACGAGGCCGATCGCGTGCCCGACTTCGTGCGGCAGTGGGTGCGGTGGGGCGCGGGTCCGCGCGCCGGGCAGTCGCTGTTGCTGGCGGGCAAGGCGCGCGCGGTGTTGCACGGCCGCCCGGCCGTCTCCCTCGAGGACGTTCGCGCCGTGGCGCCGCCGGTGCTGCGTCATCGGCTGCTCGTGAATTTCCAGGCGGAAGCCGACGGCATCGACGCCGAAACGGTGGTGTCGCGCCTGCTCGACGCGGTGCCCGCGAGATAATGGGTCTTGGGTCTTGGGTCTTGGGTCTTGGTAAATAGTTAGACATCTGTATGTCGAGGCCGCACCTCCTCTCGTCCTCCGAGCTGCAGTCACTGCGCGATCTCGAGCTCGTGTCGCGGGCCACCGTCGAAGGGTTGCGGCAGGGCCTGCATCGCAGCCCCTTTCACGGGTATAGCGCGGAGTTCAGCCAGTATCGCCAGTATCGTCCGGGC
>CAZEMI010000014.1:0-6377 GCA_964513235.1 uncultured Acidobacterium sp. | reverse complement strand
CGATCGGCCGCGGCGAGGAGAACGACATCGAGATCCTGCAGGAGCTTCACTGGCCAGACTCCATCGGCTTGCTGTACTCGGCCTTCACCTACTACACGGGCTTCAAGGTGAACTCGGGCGAATACAAGGTCATGGGCCTGGCGCCGTATGGCGAGCCCAGGTACGTCGACCTGATCTACAAAGAGCTGATCGACGTGCGTGAGGACGGATCGTTCCGGTTGAATCAGAAGTTTTTCAACTACCTCGGCGGGCTGACGATGACCAACGGGGCGTTCGACGAGCTGTTCGGCGGGCCGCCGCGGGTTCCCGAAAGCAAGCTCACCCAACGCGAGATGGACCTCGCGCGCTCGGTCCAGGTGGTCTGCGAAGAGATCCTGCTTCGCATGGCGCGAACGGCGCTCCGGGTCACCAGGTCCGACGCGCTGTGCATGGCCGGCGGAGTCGCGCTCAATTGCGTTGGCAACGGACGTCTGCTTCGCGAGGGGCCGTTCAAGCACATCTGGATTCAGCCGGCCGCGGGGGATGCGGGCGGTGCGCTTGGCGTGGCCCAGCTGATCTGGCACCGGCATGCCCAGCAGCCGCGGCGCGTCTGCAGCGGAAAGGACTCGATGCAGGGTTCGTATCTGGGCCCCGAGTACTCGGACGCGGAGATCGAGCGGTATCTGCAGTCAGTTGGCGCCCCTTACGTTCGGCTCGAGCGCGACGAGCTGCACGAGCAGATCGCCACCATCCTTTCCGACGAGAAGATCGTCGGCTGGTTCGACGGCCGCATGGAATTCGGACCGCGGGCGCTCGGCGCGCGGAGCATCATCGGAGATCCGCGAAGCCCGCGCATGCAGGCGCAGATGAACCTGAAGATCAAGTTCAGGGAAGGCTTCCGTCCTTTCGCGCCCAGCGTGCTCCGCGAGCGGCTGTCCGACTATTTCGAGATGGACGTCGATTCGCCCTACATGCTGCTGGTCGCTCCGGTCAAAGCGGAGCGACGCATCGCGCCGACGGAGCAGCAGAAGCAGTTGTGGGGCATCGATCAGCTCAACGTGCCCCGGTCCGATATCCCGGCAGTCACCCACATCGACTATTCGGCGCGCGTGCAGACCGTCCGCGCCGATACCAGTCCGCATTTTTACGGTCTCCTGAAGGCGTTCGAGCGCCTCACGGGGTGCGGCGTCCTCGTGAACACGTCCTTCAACGTCCGCGGGGAGCCGATCGTCTGCACGCCCGCGGATGCGTATCAGTGCTTCATGCGGACGCACGTCGACTACCTCGTGCTCGGGTCGTACCTGCTCGACAAACGTACACAACCAGCCTGGTCGGAGTCTGAAGAATGGCAGTGCGAGTTCCAGCTCGATTGACGGCCCGCGAGGGCCGCAGATTTGCCGTCACCGTCGGCGGCGCGTTCCTCGTCGTGGCGGCGGTGGTCTGGTGGCGTGGCCACGAACCCGTGGCCACCGTGATATGTGCCATCGGGGCGACGCTTGCGCTCGCCGGGCTGATCGTGCCCACGCATCTCGGCCCCGTGGAGCGTGCGTGGATGCGCCTCGCGCACGCCATTTCACGCGTGACGACGCCGATCGTCATGGCGGCGATGTATTTCCTTGTGCTGACACCGGTCGGCGTCGCGCGGCGAGCGCTCGCGGGGAACCCCCTCGCACACGGGTCGACCGAGACAGGGTTCTGGAAGCAGCGGCCTGAGGGGCGGCGGCGCACCGGCAGCATGGAACGGCAGTTCTAGCGAGGCGATCCATTTATGCGGAATCCGGGCGGTCAAGACGTCCAGGGTTCAATGAATAGGGAGCGGAGTATGGCCAACGGAATCACGCGAGAGATCTGGGCGTACCTTCGGGAGCGGAAGAAGTGGTGGCTCGCGCCCGTCATTCTCATGATGCTTTTCGTCGGAGCGGTGCTGGTCTTCGCGCAGGGATCCGCCCTGGCGCCGTTCATCTACACGATCTTCTGACACGAACGAGCGAGTTCCTCGTTCCTGTGGACGGCGAGGAGCAGCCTGCCTCCTTGCCCAAGTGCCGATGTGGGGTGCAACCGACCGTGTCTTCTGGCCACTCAGCTGTCGCTGACACGTTCGGGCACTCCGCGACGGACGGAATTCGACTGACTCCCCGCTTGCCTATCCTGACGATTCTCTGAAGTTTTCTTCAGGTGCCAGCGATGGGCCAATTCGATACAGTCATGCGTTCGCTCTAATACGCAATCAATGGAGGTGCGAGGAATGTGGGGACGGTCTTGTGCCCGGTTGGCCTTGCTGACGGTGGCCTTGTGTGCATTTGCACCCGCGAGCGCCGCACAGCAGCTCTCTCTGTCTGGAACCGTTCGCGACACTACCGGTGTGGTCCCCGGGGCAACAGTGACGCTCACGTCGGGAGGCAACGAGGTTTCGAGCATCACGACCGACAACGCCGGCACGTATCGCTTCACCGGCCTGACCGCGGGCAGCTACGAAGTGATGTTCGCCATGCGGGGGTTCGAAACCGTGGTGCGCAACGTCGCCCTTGGGCCCGACACTCCGTCCGTCGACGTCGTGCTGGCCGTGGGCCGGGTGACGACGGTCGTGACGGTCACGGCATCGGCCGGCAAGGCGACGGCGACGCGTCTGGCTGTCCCCGACGTCGACGTGCCCGCACAGGTGAGCACGATCCCGCAGGAGCTGCTGCGGCAGCAGGGCGTCAATACCGTGGGCGACGCGCTGAAGAACGCCTCCGGCGTGCAGGCGATCCGCTGGTACGGCGCGTACGAGCAGTACACGGTGCGCGGGTTCTTCGATGCGGACCGCGATGGGTTCAACGTCGTGCTGCTGGACGGCATGCGCCGCAACGGCAACCGCTACGCCACGCAGACCAACAACGTCGAAGCGATCGAAGTGCTCAAGGGGCCCAGCTCCATCCTCTACGGCCGCGGCGCGCTCGGCGGCAGTATCAACATCATCCGCAAGAAGCCGCAGGCGGTGCGCTCCGGCGAGGTGTTGTACCGCGGTGGCCGGTTCAACACGCACCAGTTCGCTGCCGGAACCACGGGCCCGGTGGGCGACAGCGACCGCCTGATGTACCGCACCGACCTCAGCGTCGAGGCGAGTGACGGCTGGCGTGACGCGGGTGCGGATCGCTTCAACATCGCCCCCTCGCTGACCTGGCAGATGGGCAATCGGGCGCGGCTGACGCTGCATCAAGTGTTCGTCCGCGACCGCTTCGACGGCGACGGCGGCGTCCCGCTCAACATCACCAGCCTCCCGAGCTTCCGGCGCGACGCCCGCTTCAGCCTGCCGCAGGACCGCATCCTCGTCGAGGATTCACAGACGCAGGCGCTGTTCAGCGGCACCCTTGCGACCGGGTGGGAAATCCGCAACTCGCTGAGCGTCCAGCGGACCAGCGACCAGTATTTCGTGACCGAGGGTGTCTACGGCAGCCCTGCCGAGAACCTCGTCTACCGGGAGCCGCTCGACTTCCATCACACGCGGCGCCCTATCCAGAACCAGACGGAAGTGGTCGGCCGCGTCGGCGGGGTCGGGACGCACAACCTGCTGCTCGGCTACGAGTACCACCGCGACAAGTACCAGACCGAGGTGACGGCTGGCGACGATCCAGACTGCATCTGCGGCTACTGGTATCTGACGATCGCGCCGATGGACATCACCAGCCTGCGTGAAGAGCAGCCGGGCCCGCTCGACATCGACACCATCGCCCGGACGACGTTCGTCAACGACCGGTCGCAGGCGTTCTACGTGCAGGATCAGATCGACATCGCGCCGCAGGTCAAGATCAACCTCGGCTACCGGCTCGACGACTACAAGCGCGCCGTCGACCGGGTGGGCGGGTTCCCGTTCCTGCCGCAGCGCCGCGATCAGATCGCGCACTCGTACCGGGCCGGCATCGTCTACGCGCCGCGGTACGACCAGCAGGTCTATTTCGCGACCGGCACGTCGTTCACGCCGGTGAACACGGTGCCCGCCGACGGCTCGGAGCTCGAGCCGAGCACCGCCCGCAACTACGAGATGGGTCACCGCTGGCAGGGATGGAACGGACGCGTCGACACCACGGCCGCTGTCTACTACGTCGCTCGGAACAACGTCACCGTCCAGCAGTCGGTCATCAGCTTCATCCAGGTCGGCGAGCAGAACTCGAAGGGCCTGGACGTGGACATCAACACGGATCTGGGCGGGCGTGCGTATCTGGTCTTCAACTACGGCCTCGCGACGCCGAAGTTCGAGGACGCAGGTAACCTGAGCGGCAGGACGCCGCGCTTCGCGCCGAAGCACAACGTGAACCTGTGGCTCCGGAAGGACTGGGCGGCTGGACTCAACGCGGGTTTCGGTGTCCGCTACCTGGCCGAACAGTTCGGCGACAACGGCAACACCCAGCTGGTCGACGGCTACTCGATCTTCTCAGGCGCCGTCGGCTACCGCACCCCCCGCTGGGAATGGTCGCTGAACGCCGAGAACCTGTTCAACAACGAGGACTACTTCCTGCCGGGGCACTTCGGCAACAACGCGTTCCCCGGTCAGCCGATCAACGTCACGACCACGATTCGTCTCAAGTGGAACTGACCGTCTCGCCGGGGCAACCCTCCTTGCGAGGATTCCGAACTCCTCAAGATGCCGGCCACCGAACGAGCCGAGCTCGCGATGGCGTTGTGGGAAAGCCTCTCCGATACCGAACGGGAGGCCGTCCAGGAGTTGAGTGTTGAGCAAGCCGCGGAAACGGAGCTCTTCGAGGCCGATCACCTGGCCGCTCAAATCAAACCTGACGAATCACACGCCGCCATCCCGATCCGCGAGGTTCGGCGGATCGGGTTGCGCGGTACCCGGCTCATGAATCCGCCTTCGAGCCGTCGAAGGTATAGACTCTTCAGTCCCCCGCATAACTATCGGGGCCAGCGCCGGCATGAGCTCGAAGGTCCAACGTCGAGACATCGTTGACGTGCCCGACAGGAGATAAGGACATGCGACAGTTTTTCCGGGTGGTGAGCTTGGTCGTCGGTCTCGTCGTGTTCGGGGATTTTGCTCACGCGCATCACAGTCAGGCGGGTATCTTCGATTCAAGAAAGACAATCGAAGTCACCGGCGTCGTCAAGTCCGTGTCGTGGCGCAACCCGCATGGACAGATCCTCCTGTCTGTGAGGGATGAGAAAGGCGCGGAGACCATCTGGGATGCTGAAACAGCGTCGATCAGCATTCTGCGGAATCGCGGCGTAGACGGGAGCCCAATTCGCGTCGGCGATCGTGTGACGATCGCCGGCTCGCCTTCGATGCGCGCCCGACCCGAGATTCTTGTGCGCAGCGTGCTGCTGCCGAACGGCAGCGAGTTCACCTTCGGGTCGGCCACCCCCTACTTCGCAGCCGGGAAAGCCGGGCGTCTGGTCGGGGGTGTCACGATCGCCGGCGATGTCGCGGCCGCGAAAGCCAAGGCCGACGGTCTGTTCCGCGTCTGGTCGACGATCATGAGTGACCCCGCCGCGTTTCCGATGTTCAAGGGAGGCTATCCGCTGACCGCCGCCGGGAAGGCCGGGCTTGCGAAATGGAATCCGCGCAACAACATCCTCCTGAAGTGCGGCACGAAGGGTACGCCGCTCATCATGATTTCTCCGCTGCCGATGGATTTCAGCAGGGAGGGTGACACAATCATCATGCGGCTCGAAGAGTACGACTCGAGGCGCACGATCCACATGAATCCGAAGGCGGTGGCGCCCGCGGCGCACACATTATTCGGCTTTTCGCGCGGACGTTGGGAAGGCACGACGTTGGTGGTCGAGACCGATCACATTGCGGCTGGCTACTTCGATCACGAGGGCACGCCCCAGAGCAATCAGATCAAGACGGTCGAGCGCTTCATCCCGAATGCGGATTACAGCCGTCTCGACTACATCCTGACGACAACGGATCCCGTCAACTTCACGAAGCCCTTCGACCTCAAGCGGTACTTCGTGTGGAAGCCTGAGAACCGGGTCCACCCGTATGAATGCCTCGATCGCTTCGGGCCCGGCAAGTAATCGCGCGCGAGCGCTCGCATGTCGACAGGATCGTTTCTCGCAATGGAACTGGTCGAAGGTCCGCCGGAAAAGAGTGAGACATGTTCGCCGCGTGGTCGGACTGTTCGGTGACGCCGAGAGGGACAACCGCGCACCCGGCTAACGTCGCGCCGAGCCGCGCCGGTCATTCGATCGGCCGCTGGGACGGCGATGCGCTCGTCGTCGACACTGTGGGCTTCGAGCCCGGCAGCCTGGCAGGCTCGGTCCCCCACAGCAGCAGACTGCACGTCGTCGAGCGCTTCACGCTGAATCCCGCAACGCTCGAGCTCACCCGCGGCATCGTCGCTGAAGATCCCGTCTACTTCGCGGACACGTACGTGGATTCCGATAGTGTCCTGCCGGCG
>CAZEMI010000013.1:0-11035 GCA_964513235.1 uncultured Acidobacterium sp. | reverse complement strand
GTCATGGTGCCACTTGCGGTGCACCGGATCTTCCTTCGTGTAGTCGAGCATGTCGTGCATCCAGCCCATGTTCCACTTGTAGGTGAACCCGAGGCCGCCCAGATGCACCGGCCGCGTCACGCCCGGCCACGAGGTGGATTCCTCGGCACAGACGATGGTGCCCGGGCACTCGCGATCGATCAGCATGTTCAGCTGCTTGAAGAACTCGATCGCCTCGAGGTTCTCGCGGCCGCCGAACTCGTTCGGCACCCACTCGCCTTCCGTGCGCGAGTAATCGAGATAGAGCATCGAGGCCACCGCGTCGACGCGCAGGCCGTCGAGGTGAAACTCCTTCAGCCAGAACAGGGCGTTGCTCAGCAGGAACGAGCGCACCTCGTGGCGTCCGTAATTGAAGACCAGCGTGCCCCAGTCCTGGTGCTCGCCCTGCCGCGGGTCGGCGTGTTCGTAGAGCGCGGTCCCGTCGAAGCGGGCCAGGCCGTGCTGGTCTTTCGGGAAATGGCCCGGCACCCAATCGAGGAGCACGCCGATGCCGGCGGCGTGAAACGCATCGACGAGGAACTTGAAGTCGTCGGGCGTGCCGAAGCGGCTGGTCGGCGCGAAGAACCCGATCACCTGGTAGCCCCACGAGCCGGTGAAGGGATGTTCCATCACCGGCAGCATCTCGACGTGCGTGAAGCCCATGTCCTTCACATAGGGCACCAGCCGCCCGGCCATCTCGCGATACGTGTGCGCGCGTCCGTCGGGCGAGCGCTGCCAGCTGCCCAGATGCACTTCGTAGACCGACATCGGCCGGCGCCGCCACTGCCCGTGGCCGCGCCGTGTGCGCATCCAGTCGTCGTCGCGCCACTGGTAGCCGCGGCTGTCCCAGACGATCGATGCCGTGTCGGGCGGCCGTTCGAAATAGCGGCCGCACGGATCGGCTTTCAGGACCCGCAGGCCGTCGGCGCCGATGATCTCGAATTTGTAGGGATCACCGATGCCGAGGTCCGGCACGAAGATTTCCCAATAGCCACCGGGCCGCAGCGCGCGCATCGGGTGCACGCGGCCGTCCCAGGTATTGAAGTTGCCGACCACGCTGACGCGTTTCGCATTCGGCGCCCACACGGCAAAGTGCACGCCGTCGCGGATGCCGTGGGTGATGCGGCGGGCGCCCAGCTTGTCGAAGGCCTGGAAGTGGGTGCCTTCGCCGAGCAGGTGCAGATCGAAACTCGAGAGGACAGGGCCGTAGCGATAGGGGTCGTCGAGATCGCTCGATGACCCGTCGATCCACAACACGCGCAGCCGATAGTCGAACGCTGCGCGCGTCGCCGTCGGCACGACGATCTCGAACAGGCCCTCGTCGTGAATCCGCTTGAAAGGTTGCGCATCGGGATGGCCGGCGGCGACCAGGTGCACCGCGCGCACGTGAGGGCGGAACACGCGAATGGCCAGTCCCGTTGCGAGCTCGTGTGGTCCGAGCACGGCGAACGGATCGGGGTGGAGGCCTCGGACAAGGGCGGCAACATCGTCAGGGGAAATGGACATATCCGATTTCAGATCTCAGATGTGAGATTGATGATCAATTGAAGATGGCCGATTGGCGGATTGTTGGCTCTTGAAATCAACACCTCTTCGACCTGCAATTGATCAGCAATCTGAGATCTGCGATCTAACATCGACGAGTATTACCGTAACCTTGCGTTTGGCCGAACGGTTTGGCTTGCTGGCGGGGCCTTCCCCGTTTCGACCCACGCAACCAGGTGGCCAAACGCCTCCCTCACCATGGGTAGGTATGAGGGCCCTTCGCCCATCGCATCCGCGACATCCTTGTCGAGCTTCATCCGCGACTCGGCAATGTATTGAAACGACATCACGCCATCGTCGTCTCCGGACATATGCCATACACCTTCGACCTGGTAGAGGCGGTGCATGTTCTTGGGTTCCACGCGGGCGGCATAGGCGCGCAGCTCGCGGATCACAAGGTCGTCCCATGTGCCCACGACTTCGATCGTCGGAATGGTGAGCCTGGCGGTGGAATTCTCGGCGTTGCCGGGTGGTCGCGATGCTGCCGCAACCGCGCTCGCACCAGTGTACGGCCACAAGCGGCGCGCTTCCACCGGCGTGCCGTTCGCGTCGGCATAGGACATCATCTTCGGGTCCTTCACCGAGAGTCCGTAATGCGCGCGCGGATCGATCAGCGGCCACAGCGCGGCGATGCGCATCTGGCGATCGAGACGCGTGACGAGATCGCCGCCGGCGCCGGCGATGATCAACGCGCCGTCGAACATCGTTGGCCGGTCTTCTGCGGCCGTCCGCGCGATGCCCCCGCCCGCGGACAAGCCGACCATGTAAGTACGGAGCGGTGTGGACAGACCGCGGCGCGTCATCTCCGTGCGCACGAGATTGGTGAACTCGGTGGTCAGGCTCAGGCCCGTCCGCCCGCCGCCGAAGCCGTCGCGATCGACGCTCGCATACACAAAGCCCTTGCTGATCGCGTAACGGCCGATTACATCGTCGAGCGCGGTTTCATCGGTGCCGATCACCTTGCCGGATCGATCGAAGTTGTTGCCGCCGCCTCCGCCGTGGGCGCCAATGACGAGCGACCCATTCCAATTGGATGGAGTGCGCAGGACGTAACGCTTCTCGACGGGCTTGCCGTCAACATCGATGGTGACGAGTCCCTTGAGCTGGCGCCCGCCGTGCACGAGGGATTCCGTCATGCTCACAAACGGCGATTGCGCGGCCACGACGTGGGTGGCGAGCACCACCACGACAGGCAACAACCACTTCATGCCCGTCATTATGCCTTGCTATGATTGGCGGATGACAACCGCGACATTCGACACTTCCGAGGGCACGTTCAAGGTCACGCTCTTCGACGACAAGGCGCCGAACACCGTCGCCAACTTTGTCGGGCTGGCCGAAGGCACCAAGGAATGGACCGATCCCAAGACCGGGCAGAAGGTGAAGAAGCCCTTCTACGACGGCCTCATCTTTCATCGCGTGATCGACGGCTTCATGATCCAGGGCGGCTGCCCGATGGGCAACGGCATGGGCGGCCCCGGCTACAAGTTCGCGGACGAGTTCGGCCCCGGGTTGCGGCACGACCGCGGGCAGTTGCTGTCGATGGCCAACGCCGGCCCGAATAGCAACGGCAGCCAGTTCTTCATCACGCTTGCGGCCACGCCGTGGCTCGACAACAAGCACGCGATCTTCGGTGAAGTGACCGACGGGAAGGATGTCGTGTCGGCGATCGGCAAGACCCGCACCGCCGCGCAGGATCGCCCCGCCAAGGACATCGTCATCAAGTCGGTCAAAATCGAAAAAGCGTAACCATGTCAAAGGACAGGCCGCATCGAGGCGAAGAAGCGGACCTGTCGCGCCGGAGCACCGGTGGGGATCGGGCCGGCGCGAAGGCGGACGATGGCCTGTCGCGCCGAAGCACCGGCGAGGATAATGCCGGTGCGAAGGCGGCGGACTTGATGCCGCAGGTGTACGACCAGCTGCGGCGGCTCGCGGCCAATTACCTGCGGCACGAGCGGCCGGGGCAGACCCTGCAGGCCACGGCGCTCGTGCACGAGGCATTCCTGCGCCTCAGCAAAGAGAAGAACCAGCCGTGGAAAAATCGCACGCACTTCCTCGCCATTGCGGCGCTGTCGATGCGGCAGATCCTGGTGCAGCGCGCGCGGGCACGTCACGCGGACAAGCGCGGCGGCGGCGCGGAAAAGATTGCGCTCGACGAGTCGGTGATGTCCGCCTCCGCGCAAGGCGCTACGGCGGGACAAGGCCACTTCGTTGGCGGACCCGCCGGTGGCGTGGACGTGCTCGCGCTCGACACTGCACTCGAAAAGCTGGCGGCCCTCGATCCCCAACACGCCAAGATCGTCGAGCTGCGCTACTTCGGCGGGCTCACCGTGGAAGAAGTGGCGGAGGCGCTCGACATTTCACCCGCGACGGTGAAGCGTCATTGGACCGTGGCGCGGGCGTGGCTGCACAAGGAGCTCAGTCCTGGCGGCTGACCCGTCGCGCCGTGGCGAAGCGAAGGCGGAACGGTGGCAACGCGTCGGCGCGTTGTTCGATCGCGCGCTGGCGACGCCGCCACCTCGGCGCGCGGCCGTGGTCCGCGAGTCCGGTGAGCCGGCGGAGGTGCAGGACGAAGTGCTGGCGCTGCTCAAGTCACACGACGAGAGCGACGGCTTCCTCGAGCCGCCGTCGCTGCTCGAACCGGGCACCGAGGTCGGCGCCTACCGCATCGATCGCATCCTCGGGCGCGGCGGCATGGGCGTGGTCTATCTCGCCCACGACACGCGCCTGCACCGGCCGGTGGCCCTGAAGTCGCTGCCGCCGCACCTGTTTCGCGACGAGCGCATGCACGCGCGGCTGCGGCAGGAAGCACGCGCCGCGGCGGCGCTGGCGCATCCGGCGATCGCCACCGTCTACGCCCTCGAAGAAATCGGCGGTCAGCTGTTCATCGCCAGCGAGTATCTCGAGGGCCGCACGTTGCGTGAAGAAATGACGGCGGGGCGCGTCGACCAGGCGCGCGCGGTGGCGATTGCGACGGAGATCGCGACAGCCCTCACCGCCGCCCACGAGCGCGGCATCGTGCACCGCGATCTGAAGCCGGAGAACATCGTCATCACCGCCAACGGCAGCGTCAAGGTGGTGGACTTCGGCCTCGCCCAATTCGACGTCGCCGCCGAAGATCTCGCCTCGGTGACGCGCCTCACGGATCCGGGAATTATGGCCGGCACACCTCCCTACATGGCCCCCGAGCAACTGCTCGGCAAACCGACCGACCACCGGACCGATCAATTTGCATTCGGTGTGCTGCTGTATGAGCTGATGACCGGTCGGCATCCGTTTGGAAACGGTCCGCTGCCCACGACCATCGCCAAAATCCTTGGCGATGAATTGGACCCGGCAAGCCGTATTCCTGTCACGGTCTGGAAGGTGATCGTTCGCGCCACTCAGAAAAAGCCGGATGACCGGTACGCATCGATGACGGATGTCATCGCCGCACTGAGGGAAGCATTTGACGGCAAGCTCGTCGCCCAGCCCCGGCAAGACGTGCGCGAAGCCCCGGCACGTGATGCCAGCCCCGGCGAGACGACGAAGAATTGGTGGGAGCGGCACCAGGTCATCGTGGCCCTCAGTTATTGGCTGATGATCTGGCCAATGTGGCATGTGCATCGGTGGATCGGACCCTATGGAGCCCTCGTCTTTTTGGGCACCCTGGCGGCGGTCATCGTCGGCGGCAACATCCGCCTGCATTTGTGGTTCACTTCACGGACCTACCCATCCGAGCTCGCCGAACAGCGTGCAAACGTCTCGCAATGGGTGCGCGCCGCGGATATCTTGTTCGCGGTGATCATGCTTGCCACGGGACTGGCGATTGCCGGCGACCACACCGGGTGGGGCGCGTTGTTCATCTCGTTTGGCATCGGCGCGGCGCTCGCGTTCCTGATCATCGAACCGACCACCGCGCGGGCCGCTTTTGAACGACACTGACGACTGCCAACTGAACTGACGACTGTGAACTTCAACTCTGAACTGCCGACTGTCGACCGCTGACTGTATGAGCAACGTCTGGGAGGCGGATGACGCTGAGCGCGAGGCGCCTGAGTGGACGCTGAACGGCCACATGCTGCTGTGGAGCGACGGTTCCCCCGCGCACACGGAGATGGAACCTTTCCGGAGTGTGGCCGATGGCTGGGAGGCGGACTTGAAAATCAGCCGCAGCGTGCGTGAAGGCACCAGGTGGCTGCCGTTGAAGATGAAATTCCCGTTGAGCGTCCGTAAACAGTGGGACGCCCAGGACAAGCCGCAGCACCACCGCGCCCTCCAGGCGCTCGCGATCTACGTGCGCCTCACCGAGTGGTACCAGGAAGACCTGGGCGTGCTCGAGCTCAGGTAGACACGCGGGCGGGTACGGCGGGAAAGTGATACCTTTTCGGCGCCATGATTCGCGACCTGGCCAACGCCGCCCGGCAGTGGCTGCGAACACCTGTCGTGACCGCGGTGGCGCTGGCCTCGCTCGCGCTGGGGATCGGCGCGAACGTCGCGCTATTCGGCGTGGTCGACGCGCTGCTGCTGAAGTCGCTGCCCGTCCGCGATCCGGCGTCGCTGGTCCGCTTCGTGTCGAACGAGCCCCGCTTCGGCGCCATCGACCTCTTCGTCTCATCGCGCACCTGGGAATACATCCGTAACCACCAGCCGTTTGCCGGCGCCGTGCTGGCCGTGGCGTCGGGCCGCGTCAACCTCGCGCGCGGAGGCGAGGCGCGGTTCGTGCCCGCGGTCTACGTGAGCGGCACCGCGATGGGTGTGCTCGGCATCGAGCCGGTGACCGGCCGGGTGATCGCGCCCGACGACGATCGCGACGCGGCGCCGCCGGTGGCGATGATCAGCTACGGCCTCTGGCAGCGTGACTATGCCGCCGATCCGGCCGCGATCGGCCAGACGTTGTGGGTGTCCGACGTGCCGTTGACGATCGTCGGCGTCGCACCGCCATCATTCTTCGGTTTCGACGTCGGCCGGCAGGCCGACGTGTTCCTGCCGCTGTCGGCGGACAACCCGATCAGAAAGGGACTCCCGCAGGCCACCCTCCGCGACGACGCGCCGTGGCTGACACTCTACGCGCGGCTCAGACCCGGGCAGAGCGCCGACGATGCCACGACGGCCCTGCGGGCGTGGCTGCCGGCGTTGCGCGAGGCAACCATGCCCGACGGACCGGACGCCGAACGGCATCTTGCGGTGCCGCCGTATGCCGTCTCCGGCGCCGGCGGGGTGTCGGTGCTGCGCCGCCAATACCAGCAGCCGCTGTTCGTGCTGCTGGCCGCCGTGGCGCTGGTGCTGGTGATCGCCTGCGCCAACCTGGCCGCGCTGGTGTTGGCGCGCTTCAGCGATCGGCGTCACGAGCTTGGCGTGCGGCTCGCGCTCGGCGCCAATCGCGCGCGCCTGATCCGGATGCTTCTGGCGGAGAGCCTGGTGCTCGCCGCCGCCGGCGGCGCCATCGGCCTCGTGCTCGCGGAGGCGCTCGCCGCGGCGATGGTGCCGTACCTCGCCACCGCCACGGGATCGGGCACGACCCTGCCGGTCGCGATCGATCTGCGCCTGATTGCCTACACGACGCTGGTGGCGATCGTGAGCGGCGGCATCGCGGGGCTGTTGCCGGCGTGGCGGGCCTCCCGCGTCACGCCGCAGGTGTCGCTCGCGGCCACCAGCCGCGGCGGCATGCATGGCCGCCGCGCCACGCGGAGCCTGCGTGTGATGGTGGCGGCGCAGGTCGGCCTGTCGCTGGTGCTGGTCGCCGGCGCCGCGGTGATGGTGCGTTCGTTCGTCGGCCTGACCACCAGTCCCACGGGCGTCGACACCGATCGGGTGCTCATCGCAGTGGTCATCGGAACGCTCGCGGACCCCCAGCCCGAGCGGCGCTACTCGGCCATCGAAGAAATCCGCCGATCGCTGAAGGCGGTGCCGGGCGTTGAAGAAGTGTCGGGCGGCATCATCACGCCGCTCAGCGGCGGCATGGCCGCGGCGCGGCTCGAAGTGCCCGGCAGCATCTACAACCCGGCATCGCCAGACGGCGCGCTGGCAATCAACGGCAGAGCCACGACGTTCACGCCGTTCAATCCCGTGCTGCCGGCGTACTTTGCGACCGTCGGCACGCCGATTCTCATGGGCCGCGACTTCGACGAGCGCGACGGGCCCGACGCGCCGCCGGTGGCGGTGGTGAACCAGGCGTTCGCCACGCGCCACTTCGGGACCGGCAATCCGATCGGGCGAACCATCGTCACCGGAGGGCAGACGCTCGAGATCGTCGGACTCGCCGCGGATTCCAAACTGATGTCGCTCAAGGACGCGCAACCGATTGCGATGGCCTACGGCGCCTTCACGCAGCTCAAGACGTCGGCGCCGGTGCCGGTCCTGCGCTTTGCCGTCCGCGCCGGGCAGCACGACACGCTGCGGACCTCGATCGCCAATGCGATCCGCGCCGTCGATCCACGGCTCTCGATCGAGTTCCGCACCATGCGAGACCAAGCCGACGCCTCGGTCAATCGCGAACGGCTGATGGCGTGGCTCGCGGCGATCTTGGCCGCGCTCGGCCTGGCGATGGCGGTGCTCGGCCTCTACGGCACGTTCATGTACGCGGTGACGCGGCGGCGATCGGAGATCGGCGTGCGCATGGCGGTGGGTGCCGGGCGGGGCGACATTCTGCGGATGATCCTCCGGGAGGCCGCCGTGGTGCTGGCCATCGGCACGGCGATCGGACTGGCTGGCGCATTGGCCACCGCGCGCGTGCTGCAGGGCCTGTTGTTCTCCGTCAGCGCGCGCGATCCGTGGATGCTGACCGCGGCGATCGCGGCCGTGGCGGCCGCGGCGGCGGCCGCCAGCGTGATCCCGGCGCGCCGCGCGTCGTTGACCGATCCGATGGTGGCGCTGCGGGAAGAATGAACTACTTCTTACTTTTCTCTTCCGACTTCACACTTCCCGACGGCAGCTGCGGCAGTCCGCTCGACGCCGACGGCTTCAACAAACCGGTCTGCGTGTAGATCAGCAGCTTGTCGCGCGTGTCGACGATGTCCAAGTTGCGCATCGTCAATTGCCCGATACGATCCTGCGGCGTGAAGAACACTTCCTCGCCCTTCTCCATCGTCAAACGTTCAGGCTTGTAGGTCAGATTCGGGCTTTGCGTGTCGAGGATCGAGTAATCGTTGCCCCGCCGCAATTCAAGCGTCACCTCGCCGGTGACAGGGCGGGCCACCCAGCGCTGCGCGGTCTCGCGAAGCATCAGCGATTGCGGGTCGAACCAGCGGCCCTGATACAGCAGCCGTCCCAGGCGCCGGCCGTTGTTGCGGTACTGCTCGATGGTGTCCTCGTTGTGGATGCCGGTGACGAGGCGTTCGTACGCGATGAACAACAGCGCCAATCCCGGCGCTTCGTAGATACCGCGGCTCTTCGCCTCGATGATGCGGTTCTCGATCTGGTCGCTCATGCCGAGGCCGTGCCGGCCGCCGATCGCATTGGCCTCGAGGAACATCTCCAACGCCGTGGCGAACGTGCGGCCGTTCAAGGCCACCGGCTGCCCGTCCTCAAACCGGACGCTGATCGTTTCCGCCTTCACCACCACATCGTCTCGCCAGAACGCAACGCCCATGATTGGCTGGACGATGGTGATGCCCTTGTTCAGGAATTCGAGATCCTTGGCCTCGTGCGTGGCGCCGAGAATGTTCGAGTCGGTCGAGTACGCCTTCTCGACGCTCATCTTGTATTCGAAGCCGTGCCGGATCATGTATTCGGACATTTCCTTGCGGCCGCCGAGCTCGTCGATGAACTGCTGATCGAGCCACGGCTTGTAGATGCGCAGGCCGGGATTGGCGAGCAGCCCGTAGCGATAAAACCGCTCGATGTCGTTGCCCTTGAACGTGCTCCCGTCGCCCCAGATGTTGACGGCGTCCTCGCGCATCGCGGCGACGAGCATGGTGCCGGTGACGGCGCGGCCGAGCGGCGTGGTGTTGAAGTAGGTCTGCCCCGCCGTGGAGATGTGGAACGCGCCGCATTGCAGCGCCGCCAGGCCCTCCGCCACCAGCTGCTCGCGGCATTCGATCAGCCGCGCCTTCTCGGCGCCGTAGGTCATCGCCTTGCGCGGAATCTCGGCGTAGTCGGTTTCGTCCGGCTGCCCCAGGTTGGCGGTGTAGGCGTACGGGATGGCGCCCTTCTCGCGCATCCAGTGCAGCGCCGCGCTGGTGTCGAGGCCTCCGGAAAAGGCGATGCCGACTTTCTCGCCGGCGGGAAGTCGCTGAAGGATGTTTGGCAATGAAGTCTCCGAGTGCGTCTTGCAAGACCTCAAGACCTCAGGACCTCAAGACCTCTCAATCTTATTTCAGGAAGCGCTCGAGTGCCGCGATCACTCGGGCGGGTTCCTCCTCGTGCGGCCAGTGGCCGGCGCCCTCGATGCACGCCACCGTCGCGTCCGGCAGCAGCGACTGCCAGCGCTCCAGTTGGTAAGGCTGGAACGCGCTGTCCTTCATTCCCCACACGATCAGGACCGGGATCCGGCGCAAGGCGCCGATCCGATCGAGCAGGGACTGATAGTGGGCGCGCGAGCCCAGCAGGGCCCTGGCGAGCGCGTGCAGCACGAGCACCCGCGCGTCGCGATCGCGAAACACCTCCAGGTAGTGCCGATGGATCTCCTTGGTCAGCTTGCGCCTGTCGCCGTAGGCCGACGGCATGATCAGCCGCAACGACGCATTCGCATATCGATAGAGCCACCGTCCCGCGGCGCCGGCGATGAACGCCGCGCCCCTCGCCATTTTCGGATCGTCGTTGAGCGGCCAGGCCCACGTGTTCATGATCACGACGCGCGCGACGCGCGAGTCGTCGGCGAGGGCGAGCGGCAGCCCGATCGGACCGCCGAAATCATGGACGACGAGCGTGAAGCGATCGAGCTGCAGGCGATCGACGAACTCGCGCAGCACCTCCGCGTGCGCTTCCGGCGTGTAGGCGAAGTCAGGCGGACGATCGGATTTGCCGAAGCCGAGGTGATCCGGCGCGATGCATCGATGGGTCGCCGATAGCGCGGCGATCAGATGGCGGTACTCGTAGGAATTGGTCGGCGTGCCGTGGACGAACAGGATCGTTGGAACCGTTCGATCCGCCGTAGCCTTGGCGCCGGCGGACACGTAATGCATCCGGCCATTCCGCAAATTGGCGTAATGAGAAGGCATAGTCGTTTCACCCAATTGACACAGCGCTCGAGTTGGTCCCATCGCGGCCAGCACGAGCGTTCTCCTCCGACTGGGCAATTGTCGCCCCTTCCAGAAATGGCCGTGGTCTGGAAGTTGCTAAGGGTTTCTCCGGAGGGCGAATAGAGCGCCAAGCGCGACGCTTTTCTCGACCTTTTCGTGAAGAGTGTGTCGCCGTGGTGCGCTTTTCGGAAGAGCTATGCCACGTCAGGGAGTCATTACCCCTCAGGAAGATCTCGAAGTGACCGCACAAACCGGCATTCCTGGACTCGACGACGTCCTGAACGGCGGCTTCGCCCGAGGCCGGCTCTATC